>JBFHGF010000024.1:0-15940 GCA_041583335.1 Bacteriovoracaceae bacterium | reverse complement strand
TTGCCGTCAAAGACCAGAACGAGGCGATTGCATAGGGCCTGAACATCTTGCATATAGTGGGAAGTAATAATAATGCAGCACTGATTTTCTTCGTGGTATTGCTTGATAAAGGCACGAATATTTTCTTGAGCAACTAGATCGAGGCCAATGGTTGGTTCATCGAGGAAGATCACATCGGGGTTGTGAAGGAGGGAGGCCATCAGTTCCATCTTCATACGCTCTCCAAGGGAGAGCTTGCGCACGTGAATATGGAGCAGCTCTTTTACTCCGAGAAGCTCAGACATTTTCTCTATGCGCGCTTCAAATTGTTCATCGGAGATCTCATAATATTTTTGTAACAAAAGAAAACTATCCATGGCCGGGATATCCCACCAGAGCTGAGACTTTTGACCCATGACCAAGGCCATCTTCTTACGCAGGGCCTTGTCGCGCTCCCAAGGATTGAAGCCCAAGATCTTGAGTTCACCATCACTGGGAACGATAATCCCGGTAAACATTTTCATCAGTGTGGTTTTTCCCGCGCCATTGGGACCGAGGAGACCTACGATTTCTCCTGCGTTAACGGTGAGGGTAAAATCTTTCACGGCATCCTTAATAATAGGATTTCTTTTGAAAAATGAGGTAAAAGAGCCCATTACTCCGGGAAGTTTTTTATAACTAACAAATTGTTTGCCAAGATTTGTGGTTTGAATAAGTGGTGTCGCCATGAAGCGGAGTTTGCCTTAAATTAAGGGGACTTGTCCAATAGAAAGGGTTAGTCCTTGGAGGAAGAATTGGAAGAACTACCAAGTAAAATTATTTTTAAAGGGGTGAGAACTCAAAACGACCCCGAAGCTCTGGTGGACTTTATCGCTCAAAGCGATAAAGTGGCCGGAAAACTATCTAAGGCCCTGATAAAAGAGGCCATGAGTCAAGGTTCCTGTTGGGTTAAAAAAGGAAACTCCAAGCTTTTGAAGCGGGTGAGAAGAGCAAAAACCCAATTGCGTGCCACAGATGCGGTGGAATTCTACTTTGACCGCGAACTCTTTCTTAAACAAAAAGAAGAGCTAGAGACGCAGCCCGTTCTCGTTTCTGAGCACAAGGACTGGTCTATTTGGAATAAACCGGCCGGCTGGCTTGCTCAGGGTACGAAGTACGGAGATTCCTTGTCCCTTCTCAGATTTGCCGAAAAGTGGAAGGGTAAAGAAGTTTTTCTTGTTCATCGTCTAGATAAAGAGACCATGGGTCTTATGTTGATTGCCCATAATGGGAATGCCAATCAAGGATTGGGAAAGTTATGGGCCACGCAAAAGGTTGGCAAAAAGTATTGGGCCGAAGTGCTAGGCCATGTGGAAGAAGAAGAGGGGCAGATCGATACCCCTATTGAAGGCAAAGATTCTCTAACCTATTATCGAGTTCTCGAGCGTCGTGCAGATACCACCTTAGTGGAGGTGGAAATTAAAACGGGACGCAAACACCAAATTCGTAAACACTTTCTCGAGCTTGGTCACCCCGTAATGGGGGATCCACGCTACGGTCGCGGCAATAAGAATAAAGACGGCATGAAACTCATGGCCTGCGCTCTACGTTTTCGATGGGGTGGTGGACCAAAAGAGGTCGCTTTAGAGAGTTGTCCTTTTTGATAGAAATATTTATTCAAAATCATACTCCACGTCGAATTATGGGTTACAATAATCTTTAATTATTTAATAAATGATTAAGGTTTTGTATGAAACGACGGGATTTTCTTATCACTTCTATGAAAGGAGTAAGTGGGGCATTGGCCTATTCACGTGCTCCGTATATTATCGCTCAAACCAAGACAAAGCTTAGGGTTCTGGGGACTCACGTTACCCTGCAAGAAGAACTGCGAAAAATGGCCAGCAAAGATCTTGGAATAGAGCTTATTTTTGAACCGAAGGGGAGTGCCGCTGTCTTGCAAAAAGCTGCGGCCAATCCTGCATCTTTTGACCTCTATGAACAATGGTCAAATAGCATCAATATCCTTTGGCATGCAAAGTCGATTCAACCAATTGATGTCGAAAGAATTAAGTACTGGGGTGAAATTAACTCCCTTTCGAAAACGGGAAGAATTGTTCCCGAGGCGAAAATGGGTCTTGGAGATGCCCCCCATAAAATTCTCTATGTTCAAAAAGACGGAAGTGTTGGGTCCAAGGAAACAAATAAGGTGAGTTATTTGCCCTATGTTCATAATGTGGATTCCTTTGGCTACAACACTGAATTCATCGCTGAAGGAAAAGCCTATGAAACGGAAAGTTGGGCCTGGCTGCTTGATGATAAATATAAGGGAAAAGTAGGTCTTGTAAATGCTCCTACGATTGGTGTTTTTGATCTTGCTTTGGCCGTTCAGGCAAAAGGTCTTATGACATTCAAAGATATGGGAGATATGAGTGTTTCTGAACTCGATAAGCTTTTCTCCATTCTTATTGAATACAAACGTAAAGGACATTTTGCCGGTTTTTGGACTTCTGTTCCTCAGTCTGCGCAATTTATGATTCAAAAACGAGTATGGATAGAGAGTATGTTCTCTCCTGGAGTGTCCACTGTCCGAGGGCAGGGAGTTCCCGTTATTTATGCCGCCCCTAAAGAGGGATATCGTGCTTGGCATGGGGTCATGTGTTTATCTTCCAAAACAACCGATGAAAGGGTGAAGGATGCTGCCTATGCCTATATGAATTGGTGGCTTTCAGGCTATCCTGGCGCTTTTATCGCCAGACAAGGTTACTATATTTCTAACCCTGAGCGCTCTCGTCCTTTGATGTCAAAAGAAGAATGGGATTATTGGTATGGGGGAAAACCTGCTCTAGTGAACCTAAGGGGAACAGACGGTGCTATCTCGGTAAAGGCCGGGGAGATTCGTCGTGGAGGGAGTTATACCAAGCGCTTTAGTAATATCGCCGTATGGAATACGGTGATGAATAATTACGATTATAAATTAGATAAATGGCATGAATTTTTAAATGCATAAAAAAGAGCAATAAATGCAAGCAGGTCTTAAGAGTTATTTAAATTCTATTTCGATTGGGAAAAAGATATCCTTAGGATTTATCGTTATTTTTCTTATCTTAATTTTTCAATATATTTTCATTTTTAAATCCTTTGATCGAGTAGATAATTTTTTTACTCGGCAACACAAGCTTGCGGAGAGTACGGCAACGATTACGGGAATTAGTAAAGATATATCTGAAGTGCAAAGGCTTGCCCTATCCTATGGAATGATAGGAAGTCCAAGGATTATGAGGAACCTTAAAGAGATTTATGGTGAAATTTTAAAGAAAATTGATGCTTTCCAGGGAATGGAAAAAGATGAGAAAAGTTTAGCTTTAATCGAGAATATGGAAGCTGTGATTAAGCGCTATGGTGAGAATCTAGACGTATTAGAAGAGCGCTATAGGTTCAGAGATAGAATTATTAATAAGGAAATTCCGAGTACTTTTGCCCTTGGGAGGGCCTACCTTTCTCAACTTCAAAAGAAACATAGACATGTGGAAGTTCCTCAGTTGATTTGGATTGAAATTAAGCTCAATACCGTAAGATATTTTCAAAAACATAAGTATGGGCTTAAAAGTGAAGTCTTTGCAGGACTCGAATCGTTAGAGCACTGGCGGGCAAAATCAGGAAAAGAGAGAGATGACTATCGAGGTTTTCTTAAGATAGTGAAGGAATATCGAGCGCTTTTTGAGCAAGGAATTCAGGCGAATAGAATTTATCTCTCTTTGGTCAATGTCGTTATGGAAGGCGAAGAGGTTGAGTTTACGATATTGTCAGAGAAACTACGACTGAGAACATTAGAAAACTTAAAACGTATATCTGAATCCAATCAAGAAGAGCTGAAAAATACAAGAGAGCGTGCAGAGTTAATTATTTTGTTATCTCTGCCTTTGGTTCTCTTTTTTATCTTCTTTTATATTAAAAATATTTCTTCGGCCTTGAGGGCCATTACCAAGACTTTTGATGAGATTGTAGAGGGAAGTGTCGATTCAGATATTCCAGGTCTTCGCAGAGGAGATGAGGTTGGAGTCCTGGCCAGGGCGGCTAATCGATTTAAGGAATTGAATAAGAAATATAAAGTAGCAAAATCTGAAGCAGAAGAAATGACAAAGATGAAATCTGCATTTTTGGCCAATATGAGTCATGAGATTAGAACTCCTATGAATGGAGTAATGGGCATGGTTGATCTTTTGAAAGATACGAAGCTTGATGATGAACAAAGGGAGATGCTTGATGGTATTTCATCTAGTGGAGCTCACTTGTCCAATATCCTCAATGATATTTTGGACCTTTCCAAGGTTGAGTTTGGTAAAATTATTTTAGAGAAGGTTTCCTTTAACCTTGAAAAAGCGATAAGGGAGACTGAAGCTATTTTTAAAAATTTGGCCAGTGAAAAGGGAATTCTTTTTACTTGTAAGATCTCAGAAACAACTCCTCAATGGGTATATGGTGATGTCACACGTCTTAAACAAGTTCTTATGAACCTTATCAATAATGCACTCAAATTTACCTCCGAAGGATATGTAAGCTTAAATATAAATTCTATAATCAACGATACTGATGAAGCTCTTGTTGAGTTCAGAATTAAAGATACAGGCATAGGAATGACTGAAGATGAATTGAGTCGAATCTTTGGTACTTTCTCCCAAGCAGACACCAGCACTACACGTAAGTATGGAGGAACGGGATTAGGTCTTTCTATTGCCCAGCAAATTGTCGAATTAAGTGGTGGTAAGATCGAGGTTGAAAGTAAGAAAAACCACGGCAGTACTTTCTATTTTACTTTAAAATTTGATTTGGCCAGGGAAACAAAAGAGGAGTCATCTTATAGCATTAGCTCACTATCTCATGATATCCACAATGAAGGCCATGTTGCCCTCGTTGCAGAAGATAATGAAATTAATATCAAAGTCGCCAAAGCCAAACTCTTAAAGTTTGGCCTACATGTTGAGGTTGCTCGTAATGGTCAAGAAGTAGTGAATATGGCCGGCAAAAAGAAATACGATATTATATTTATGGATATGCAAATGCCCATTCTCGATGGAATTGAAGCAACTAAGATGATTAAACAAGATGGCCTCAACCAAGATACACCTATTATCGCAATGACGGCCAATGTTATGGCGGAGGATCGAGAGCTCTGTTTTCAAGCGGGAATGAGCTATTTTTTGACAAAGCCATTTCGTAAAGAGCTGCTCGAGGATATCATCAGCGCTGTTTTTACCAAGACCTCCTCATTTCCTCATTTCGAGGGCCTATGCACGCACTTTCTCCGTTTTCAAAGGGTCATTCTTTCGTTAGATTGAAAGGGTCTTTTTAGAATAATTTTGCGGAGCGTTTTATGCCTTATAATTTTAATGCAATCGATAAGAAATGGCAGGACTTTTGGGCCGACCATGAAACTTTCAAGGCCGATAATCAGTCGGATAAACCTAAATACTATGTTCTTGATATGTTTCCTTATCCTTCAGGGGCCGGACTTCACGTAGGTCACCCGCTTGGTTACATCGCTTCCGATATCTATTCTCGCTACAAAAGAAATAAAGGCTTCAATGTTCTCCATCCCATGGGCTACGATGCTTTTGGATTGCCAGCAGAACAGTATGCTATTCAGACGGGTCAACATCCGGCGGTAACAACTGATGCCAATATCACACGCTATAAAGAACAAATGGATCTTATGGGACTCAGTTTCGACTGGTCTCGTGAAGTTAAAACTTGTGATCCCTCTTACTATAAGTGGACCCAATGGGCCTTCACTAAAATGTTTGAGCACTACTATGATCGTGAGGCCAACCAGGCCAAGCCCATTAGTGAATTAGAAGCCGCTTTCTCTACTCAAGGCTCTAGCGCCGCGGCCTTGGCCGATGGGACAGAAGAGTTGAGTTTCACGGCCGATGAGTGGAAGAGCTTTGACGAAAACCAAAGAGAGAGAGTTCTGCAAAATTATAGAATTGCTTATCTCGATGACGTTCCAGTGAATTGGTGCCCCGCTTTGGGAACCGTGCTGGCCAATGATGAAGTGAAGGACGGTCTATCAGAGCGTGGTGGCCATCCGGTTGAACAGAAAATTATGCGCCAGTGGTGCTTACGTGTAAGCTCCTACGCTCAGAGGCTCCTAGATGGACTCGATGATCTTGACTGGTCAGATTCTCTTAAAGAAATGCAGAAGAATTGGATTGGCCGCTCGGAAGGAGCTCAGCTTTCTTTCCAAGTTAAAGATAAGGACTTTGGTTTTGAAATTTTCACCACTCGTCCCGATACTATTTTTGGTGTGAGCTTTATGGTGCTTGCACCGGAGAGTGATTACGTGGCCCAAGTGACGACGACCGAACAAAAGAGCGAAGTTGATGCCTATCTTGCGGCAACAAAGCTTCGCTCCCAAAAAGATCGTCAAATGGATGTTAAAACCGTTTCAGGAGCGTTTACGGGAGCCTACTGTATTCACCCATTTACAGGAAAAGAGATTCCTGTTTGGGTAGGGGATTATGTTCTTGGTGGATACGGTACCGGTGCGATTATGGCGGTGCCTGCTCACGATAGTCGTGACCACGCTTTTGCCAAATATTTCAACCTTCCTATTATTCCTGTTGTTCAGGGAGAGGGAACGGATAGAGTTCAAGAAGAATCTTACGATGCTAAATCAGGGAAAATGATTAACTCTGATTTTCTCGATGGCAAGAAAGTAAAAGATGCGATTAAAACGATGATTTTTAAAATTGCAGAGCAGGGAATTGGGGCGAAACAGGTCAACTACCGCTTGCGTGATGCAATCTTTTCTCGACAACGTTACTGGGGCGAGCCGTTTCCCGTATATTATAAAGATGGACGTCCTCAGATGCTTGATGTGTCTGAGCTTCCCTTAGAGCTTCCCGATGTGGATAAGTTTCTTCCGACAGAAACTGGGGAGCCGCCTCTTGGTCGTGCTAGTCATTGGCAAACTAAAGAAGGTCTCCCTTTTGAACTCTCTACGATGCCAGGGTTTGCCGGCTCTAGTGCTTACTTCTTGCGCTATATGGACCCTCATAATAATGAGGCCTTGGTTTCCAAAGAGGCCAATGAGTACTGGAAGTCTGTTGACCTCTACGTTGGGGGAACAGAACATGCTACTGGTCACTTAATCTATTCTCGTTTTTGGAATAAGTTCCTCTTCGATCTAGGTTATGTTTGTGAAGAAGAACCTTTCAAAAAACTTCTCAATCAAGGTATGATTCAAGGTCGCTCTAACTTTGTTTATCGTTTAAAGTCAGATCGCAATAAATATGTTTCGGCCGCTCTTAAAGGTCAGCATGATACTCAAGAACTTCATGTGGATGTGAATATTGTTAGCAATGATATTCTCGATGTGGAGGCGTTCCGAGCGTGGCGTCCTGAATTTAAGGATGCTGAGTTTATTCTCGAAAAAAATAGTGATGGTAAAGAGGTTTACGTTTGTGGCCACGCTGTTGAGAAAATGAGTAAATCAAAATTCAATGTAGTCAATCCTGATCTAATCGCAGAAAAATATGGTGCCGATACTCTTCGTTGTTATGAAATGTTCTTGGGTCCTGTTGAGCAATCTAAGCCTTGGAATACCAATGGTATTGAAGGGGTGTATCGCTTCCTCGTTAAGCTCTGGAATCTCTATCACAATGATGATCGTTTTGAAGTAAGTGAAGATAAAGCGACGCCAGAGGAATTGAAGGTTCTCCATACCGTTCTTAAGAAAGCGGCCCAGGATATTGAGTCTTTCTCTTTTAACACCACAGTTTCTGCTTTTATGATTGCAACCAATGATCTGCAAAAGCTGAAGTGTAATAAGAGAGAAATTCTCACACCATTGGCCATTGCTCTTTCTCCTTTTGCTCCTCATACGGCCGAAGAATTGTGGAGTCTGCTTGGGCATCAAGAGTCTATCGCTTACGCTCAGTGGCCAGAGCATAATGAGACCTTCTTGGTGGAGAGCAATTTCAATTACCCTGTTTCATTTAATGGAAAGATGAGGTTCTTATTGGAGCTGCCCGTTGATTTTTCTAAAGAAGAAATTGAAAAGGCCGTTCTTGCTCATGAAGATTCTCAAAAGTGGATTGAAGGTAAGAGCATTAAGAAGGTTATTATTGTTCCCAAGAAAATCGTTAATATTGTAGTGGGATAGGACTATTGTCCCACTACATAGGATGGCCCTGCCGCTGGTTTCTTTAAGGTTTCTTCGAGACTCCACTTCATCGTGCTATAAGATTTTCCACGACTGATATTAAGGGCGGCCTTGTCTTCAGCAGTGACTGTATCTGAAACTGCGGTTAAAGGTGCATTGGCCTGCTCACATTTGGTAACTCTAAGGTTGGGGCGATCAATATCCGCCGCACAAGTTCTTTGGTAGTAGCTAATCGCTTTCTCACAATTTTCTTTCGAGTTACGAAAACGTGTAATCTGTCCCATACAATTGAACTCTCGATCAGCAAAGGGAGCGAGGGATATTGAATAGCCAGGACAAGATATGGTTACCTTTTCCATGGCACCATTGGAGTTCTTACATGAGCCTCCTCCCGAGGGATGGCCCTGCCATTCGTAAGTACAAGCGGTATTGTAAATTGTTGAGGTATGCTGAAGGGTACATTGTTTAAACTCTTCGCAACTGGCCACATCACCAATATTTTGAGGACACTTTGTTCTGAGGCTCTTGCAAGAACTTACGTCGGTACACAAGTCATGGAGTTGATTACCACAGGCCAGTTTTGCTGATTCATAGCGCTCTTTACAGGTCGTGTTGCCTGCATAAAGACCGCTTGAAAAAGTAAAAGCAAAAATGGTTAGCATTAAGAAACGCACTCGAACTCCCTTGCTCGTTTTGGTATGCATCTATTTTATCGTCTGATTACTTCTGGGATTAAAGGAATTTGATTAAAATAGGCCTATTTTATGAAGTTTATATTAACCTTTACGTGATTTCATATGTTTATGCTGGTTAGTCACGGGAAATTTGAGGCTTGGCCTTATTTTATTTATACGCCTAAGATATAGGGCAATTCTTAATGAATGACATATTTCCAATGCTATAGAGAGGGGAAGCAATATGAGTGACCACGATTTTTCTCAAGAAGAAAAGGCCAAACTTGAAGAAGACATGAAAAACAAAGTCTTGGCCCATTTTTCAGGACAAAAAGGGATACTCGATTATCTGGAGTTTACTCTCGCCAATTTTAGCTACCGCTATTTGGAGTCTGACTCTACTGGGAAACTTAAGGTAAGTTGGTTAGTCGATGAGTCGAGTTCAAAAGGGCGCCTTGAGGTTGAGGCCTATGAAGGCCAACTGGCCCAAAGTTTAAAAACCCAGAATGCCACTACTCGCAAAGGAATTATTGAGATGGCGAAAACCTCCAAGAAGGCCGACAACCCAAAGGTCAAATATACCTTGGGAGTTTCTTGGAGTGATCTTCACGATGATGATATTGAGCTGAAGGCCTATGCTGAAGTTAATTGGGACTTTCCTCAATTTGGAGAGGATGAAGGCAAGTGTAATCGCTTAGAAAGAACCTTTAATTATAGTGATCCGTTTGAAATGAGGAATAACTTTCCAAGAGAATTAGAGGAAGTATGCGAGGTATTCTAAACCTCATCTAAATACAATTTGAGATTGAGGAGCTTTTCAGGGCCGTGCAGGAGGTCCTCCATTTCATGCTGGAGGTGCTTAAGGTTAACTCCGTAAAAGCTTTCTCCATCACCATGGTGCTCAAGCAAAGGGCCAATCAGCTCAATGGCCCTTTCGATATGGCCGCGGGTGGGATCGTGATGGTTTAATTTTAGTTTCACACCGGCAGCGGCCAATTTGATAAGGGCCTTGAGAAGGTCGGCCACATCTCCCTTTCTTCCGGCCAGGTGCCACAACTCTTCCCACCACACATGAGATTCCCAGTAATAACCAGCATTGAAGAGGTCAAAGGCATAGAGATAATCTTTATGGGAAGCATAATTCGTTGGGCTCAGCGCATAGGAGTGGTGTTCTTCTCCAAACATGTGACCGCCTTCTTTTTCTGGGTGAGGATTTTTTCCAGGAATGAAGGCATAGGGGGGAAGGGGGCGTTGAGGAAGGTAACGCTCTTTACTCATTCTTTACTCATTGAGGTCGGTGATTTCTTTGATGATGTCGCGAATGGAGAGGGGCTTCATCAGAATCTTTGTCACTCCAGCGTCTTTCATCACTTTATCTTCTGCGGGATCGGAAAATCCTGTCAGTACGAAAACAGGAGTTTCTAGACAGACTTTTCTAAATTCTTGCAGCAGCTGAATTCCAGACATTTGAGGCATATTCTTATCCGTAATGACCAAGTCGATAATGTTATGGTTGTTTTTAAAGTAGTCGAGGGATTCAGCGGGACGAGAAAAGATCGCAACATTAAAACCACTGCGCTCAAGACCTTGTTTCGTCATTTTTAGAGTTAGAGTTTCATCATCGATGACGAGAATATTCCTAATCTTCTTGGATGGTGTATCGCTGCTTTGGGTCATGATTCCTTTCCTCACTTTTTTTAAAGTTACCTTGGACTTTCCTTTTTGGCAAAGAGCTCAAAATAGCTTAAATTGGAGCGGTAACTTTCAAGTAATAGTTTATTGAGAAATTGATTAGAGAGGAAGGCAAATTTATGCTCGACATTAAATTTATTAGAGAAAATCCTGATGCAGTGAAAAAGGCGGTAGAGCTCAAGAATATGACCATCTCCATTGATGAGTTATTAAAGCTTGATAATGACCTTCTTGAATTGAAGAGAAAACAACAAGAGCTGCAAGAGAAGAGAAACGCTCATTCCAAGAAGATTCCCAAGGCCTCTAATGAAGAAAGACCTGCTCTTATTGAAGAGGGGAGAGCCATTGGTGCCGAACTCGATGCCATGAAACCGGCCGTGACCAAATTGGAAGAAGATCTAAGGGATCTCATGCTGCGAGTGCCTAATCCTCCAGCTCCCGATGCCCCTGTGGGAAAAGATGAAAATGATAATGTTGAAGTTCAAAAGGGTGGGCAATTGCCTCAATTCTCTTTTGCGCCGAAAGATCATGTTGAACTTCTAGAAATGAATAAATGGGCCGAATTTGAGGCCATTGGTAAAATATGTGGAAGCCGCTCTTATTCCCTAAGAAATGAAATGGTTCTTTTGGAAATGGCCACCCATCGCTTTGCTTTGGATAAGCTGATGGCCAAGGGATTTACTCTTGTTTCTACGCCGGCCTTCGCTAGAGAGCAGGCCCTAGTTGGAACGGGACATTTTCCTGATGGGCGTGATCAGGTATACTACCTTCCTGAAGACGACCTCTACCTCTCGGGAACGGCCGAGGTTCAGCTGAACTCTCTTCACGCTGGCGATATTTTAAAGGAAGAACAACTGCCTATTCTCTACGCCGGATACAGTCCTTGTTTTCGTCGTGAGGCCGGAAGTTATGGACGCGATGTAAGAGGTCTTATTCGAGTGCACCAGTTTATGAAAGTGGAGCAATATGTACTTTGTAAGAATGATCCTGAAGAGAGTGCCAAGTGGCATCAGGCCCTACTCGATACTTCTCTTGAAATCGTAAAGGAGCTTGAACTTCCTTACCGTGTGGTTGAATGCTGTACCGGAGATATGGGAACTGGAAAAGTGAAGATGTTTGATGTGGAATGTTGGGTTCCAAGCGAAGACAAATATCGTGAGACCCACTCCTGTTCGGCCCTTCATTCTTGGCAGTCGAGAAGAACCAATACTCGCTACAGAGATGCTGAAGGGAAGGTTGAGTTTGTTCATACTCTGAATAACACGGCCGTGGCCACTCCACGTCTTCTGGTAAGTCTTCTTGAAAACCATCAACTTGAAGATGGTTCGGTTCGCGTACCTGAGGCCCTTCGACCTTATATGGGCGGAAAGGAAGTCCTAAAAGGCAGATAAATTCAGTCGATATCACATTAAAAATAGAAAAAGGGGCAAGAATTTCTTGTCCCTTTTTTTTAGTGAGCATTCATCGCTGCTGCGGATGATTTTGCCGATAAATGAATAATGCTGAAATTTAAATTTTCCAATTCATTATCGCTGAATTACCGCTTTATTGTGACACTACTCATCTTTGTCATTTTCAATATTGCAGGTCTTCACTACGACTCCGTATTTCAAAGAAATTCATCTCAGCATATTAAAGCGGTAGGAATCTTAGAAGAGCTCAAGACTTCTATCTATAAGCAGAGGCATGTGATCTCTTATCTTCAGATGCAGTACGAGTCAAAACGTATTGAAGTCGATAAGGGAATGCTCGGCTTGATCACCGAAAATAACAAAGCGATGAAAGAACTGGTTCGAGAAGTTCAGGGATTGAATACCAAAGGGGAGTTTGGTGTCCCTTCGATTCGTGAAATTTATTTTGAAAGCTCTTGGCGTGTGGATGAAGGCTTTACTCACTTTAGTAAATTGATTGAGACCTATATTAGAACCGTTAAAAACCTCACTCGTTCCCGAGTAAAAGAAAGGGATCGTATTTTCTTTGACATTGAAAAGCATGGAGAAAACCTGCTCAATTCACTTATTCCTATACAGCAAGAATTACTGAAGGCCAGAGCACAGTACTATCGTTACCGGGCCATTAATGGGAATATCTTTAAGGTGCTAATCATCCTGCTTGTGCTTTCGGTCTATGCCTACCTTTATTTGCCATGGAAGGCCCAAGTGGATTTTTACACCCAAGAAAGTCAGCGGTTAAAAGAAGTTCTATCCGAGTCGGAGCTTAAGGGGAATATCTACTCTTGGGATTTGAATTACTACACCAAAGAATTGAGGCAATCAAAGCATTTGGCCTCTATTTTCAATCTTGTGGATGAATCTGAATATGCCTTTCTCTACGATGAGTTGAGCTGTTTTGAGCCAGAGGGACGAGAGCGATTTCTCGAGGCGATAGAGAATTGTATTCACAAGGATGAAGAGCTTGAAATAACCGCAAAAATTTTAACCAAGAATAAGAAGTTCTATTGGCTTAATTACTCGGCCAAGAAGAAGATTGTCGGAGACGATATTTGGATCAGTGGGACAGTTCAAGATGTTACGGCCTTGAAAGTTGCAGAGAAAAGATTTGATGACCTCTTTCATCAGATTGAGATCCCTTTGATTATTTTTGGAGAAGGACAGGTTAGATCTTTTAATAATGCGGCAAAGAAGTTCTTTGGTGTGGCTGATCAAGAGAGCTACAAGCTCTTGCACCCAGCGGTCATGTTTCCCCTCTATCAAGAAGATGGGCGCTCCTCTCTTGAGAAATTATCTCAAAGTATTGAAGATATGAGCACGGGAAAAGTTCTCAATGATACGTGGTCTTTTCACACCCAAAACTATGGGACTATTACTGCGAAGACCATGATGTTCGATATTATGTTCAATGATAGCTCTCTGCATTTAATCATCATTCCAGAAAATAGAGAGAATGCGGAATTGGAGCGCAGGTTGGTTGATGCCTACCGTAAGGCCCAGTATGCGAAGAGAAGTAAGATTGAATATATTGTCCAGAATGGAATCGACATGCAGGAAATGCTCTTTTCTATTGATAAGTTGATGAATCGAATCTCCAGTGGTGAACAATACACCGCTACGGAACGGCAGATTGATCAAAAAATTGTGGCCAAATTAAGGGCAAAGGCCGTGGTCAATGCGGAACAAGGCCTGCGTCGCCCACTCGAAGATAGTTATGGCGTAATAATTTTCAATTTTGAAGAGATGATTGAACACTTAAACAAACGTTGGGAGTTCAATGGAAGGAACTCTGCAAGGAACGTAAATGTTAGTGTTAAAATACACTTTGAAAAAAGTTACTTCTGGGGAGATATCCTCAAAATTAAAGGGCTCTTTATTGGAATTGTGGAAAATGCTATACACAACTTAGAGCATGGCCAAATTGATGTCGATATTTATCACGATACGACTAGCTATAATAAAGAGTTTATAAAAATGCTGGTGACCACTAGTGGTGAGCAATGGCCAGGTGAAGATTGGGTAGACCTCTCTCAAAAAGTAGGACCTTCTTTTGAAGGGGAAGTGATTGGACCAAAGAGAGTATTTGAGCTGGTTGAATTTCTCGACGGTAAATTTGAGCTTAAACGTGACCTGGAAGAAAAAGAGAGCAAGGGAATGATCAGTGCTTCTTTCTCTGTGAAATCAGTTCATGGAAAAATGTTTAAAGGCGAAAATGAAGTTTACTTCATGATGAATCGTGAAGAGTATTTCGTGCCCTATAATGAAAGTGCCGTGAGTTCTTCAGAAGTCTGGACCCACTTCGATGGCGACTGGGATCTCATTGAGTCGGCGATTAGAGACTTTATAGATTATTACCCGCAAGTCGTTGCGGATATTCAGTTGGGATTAGAGCAAAAAGATGGAGACATGATCTACAATGCAGCAAGTGAACTTTATGGAGTGATGACTCATTTTCCTTTCTTCTCTTCCATTGACCGAGTTGTCTTAATTCAAAAATACGGTGAATATCTGCGCTTCAATGAAGTGGAAGAAGAGCTTAGTATCTTGATTAAAGAATTATCAGACTTCTCAAGAGTATTAGAGGAGTTCCTGCCAAGACAAAAGGAGCATATGCTCAGAGATTGAAGCGCGGTAATTCGATTTGAAGGAATTGTTCTAAGTTGAATTTCAGAATTTGGGCGTACTCCTCATGATCACTGATTTGATCACTGGCAATCATCTCGGCCAGAGTTCCAAAAGTCATGGATTTTGCCCCATGAACGGCAATCTTCATCGATTCAATTGATTTAAAACGCATACTCTCGAGAAAGATTTTTTCATAGTGGGATTGAATTAATTCCTGATGAAATTCAGAGTTCTTTCGTAGGCCTTGTGAGCTCTTTCCGATGTGGAACATTAAGCAGAAGAATTGGGCCACTTCTTTATTGAACAGTGCCCACTTAAAGGCCGAGACGGTGGTGGCCGAAAGGTTTTCTTCAAAGCTCTGTTCCTGATCGTAGCTTTGGCGATAGAAGTATTCGAGCAGGCGAGTAATGTAGAAGTAGAGGTCCTCTAAGACGCGATCCATGGTTTCATAATGGTAGAGCAAAAGAGGCTTGGATAGGTCGCACTCTTTGGAAAGGGAGGTCACAGAGAGACCTTGCAATCCCTTTTTATTGATAACTTTTAGGGCCCCCTCGAGGATATTGAATTTCTTTTGGCCCAGATTCTTGGAGCCGTTCATATCTCCGAGGGCGTTCCAATCAATTTTGTAGTTGATGCGCATGGCAGTATACCTGTGAATGGGGCTTACAGTTTACCCCGATAATGATATTATAAACCATTAGAAATGGATATGAACTCTGAGATTTAGATCGATAGCAAAAGAGGGGGTCAAGATCATGTCGAAAATGGACAAGAAGCAACGTAAGGCTAAGAAGAGAGAGGAAAAAGTTAAGAAAATTAAGATGAAGAATGTTGAAGAACAGGCTGCATCTGGTCATCTTTCAGAAGAGCAAAAGAAATCAGGAAAGGTTCAACTCTATTTATTCTTTGGTGTCGCCATTGCTGGCGCTCTTATTATTATTCTTAATGTTTAAGATTAAAGGTTAATTATCGTGGCGATTACCCCCGGACAGCGTTATATGAGTGAAACCGAACCCGAATTAGGGCTTGGATTAATCTCTGAAATTAATGACAAACAACTTACCGTTCTCTTTCAAGCTTCAGAGACCCGAAGAACTTATGGTATTCGTACCGCCCCTTTAAAGAGAGTGCTCTATGAAGTAGGGGACAAAGTTAAAACACGAGAAGGTATTGAGATCGTTGTCGAAGAGGTCTTCGAACATGAAGGACTTGTAGTCTATAGCAATGGGGATACTCGGATTCTTGAAGTCGAACTCGATGACCACCTGGCCTTTAATAACCCGGAAGAAAAACTCTATAATGGCCAAACAGATACGGATAAATTCTTTCAACTGCGCTTGAGTACATTAGAGCATCAAAAGGAATGGGAGACT
>JBFHGF010000023.1:0-16191 GCA_041583335.1 Bacteriovoracaceae bacterium | reverse complement strand
CTCAAATCCATTCGTTCTTCCGTATTCCTTTGGCATCCTTGCATGAGGGGATTCACCCTAGCTTCTTTTCGGTATAACCCACGTCATATTTAACTGAGGGAAATTACAGGCCAATCTATTAGGTAAATTGTACCAGTAGGAAAGGAGATTTATGGATTTTCACTCGTAACTGATTGAATTCTAAAGAGGATATAACTTACTTAAGCGTATAAAAGGCCAATGGAGAGCCTTAAAAAAGAGGCAAGAAAGGCCAATTTATATTTTTCGTCACACTTTATTAAAAAAAGTTAGGAAAGGGCACCGATAGTTGAATTAACTACGGCCAAAGATTAGGCCATGAGATTACATAAGATTAGATGTTAAGGACTATTTATTATGCGACCATTCTTTATTGGCCTCTCTATTTCGCTCGGATTTTCAATTAACCCTCTGGTGATGGCCCAGCATGCTGGTGCTCAAATTCAAGATAGAATTCATAATTTTGATTTCCAAAAAGAAGATATTGAATCCCTTATTCATCTCTTACTGATGAAAGATAAGATCACTGATGTGCAGGCGATGGATGCTCTGTTGCGATTAGGGGAGCTTTCTGAAGAAGAAATTAAGCACCTCACGATGGATGCCCTTCAGAATTTTCAAAACGCAGATGGCGAAGAGCTCTCGGCGATGAATGCCTTTGCCAGTAATGAAACTTCATTTTTCTTCGATTCAACTTTTGAAGTGAATTGTTTTGAAACAGATGACGAAAGTAAGAATAATCCAACGGCAAAGAAATCTAAAAAGTATCAATAAGCTTAAGCGCCTTAAAGAGTGCCGCTTGAGCAAACCTCTCTTTTAATAGGGCGCGATCGCCAAAGAATTGATAGCGCTTGGCCTTATTCTCTACTTTTGTCGCCAATCCAATGCATACGGTTCCCACTGGCTTTTCCTCAGATCCTCCAAGCGGTCCAGCAATACCAGTGAGGGATAGGGCAATATCCACGCGCAATTTCTCTCTCGCTCCAGAGGCCATTTCTGTGGCCGTCTCTTCACTTACGGCGCCCCAGCTTTTCAAGGTTTCTTCTTGCACACCAAGGCAATCCATTTTGGCCTGATTGGAATAGGTCACTAGGCTTCCCATAAAAACGGCCGAAGCCCCTGATACATTGGTCATTCGGTGGGCCACGAGCCCTCCTGTACAGGATTCAGCAAATCCCAGGGTGAGGTTCTTCTCTTTGGCCTTAGCAACAATAACTTCTTCAATACTCTTTTGGTCATAACTCCAAATATGCTCTTTTAAAGCAGTGGCCTGTACTTTATCGATTAATTCATTTCTCTGTTTTTCAAAATTGTCTTTATTCGTTAATTTGACATGGATATCCACTCCCATGATTTGGGGGAGGGAGCTGACTTTGCCGTAGTGGGAGAGTTCTTGCCATAGCCCAGGACAGAGCTCTCCAAAGATAACTTCTTCCGGTACGCCATAGGTTCTGAAGCTCACCATTTGTTCGCGACTATCAAGCTGTGGAAATTGGGCCTTGATGAGTGCCGGTAGGGTCTCATCCATCATGGCATAGAGTTCACGCGGCACGCCTGGTGAGGCCAAGAATAATTTCCCTTCTTCTTTTAACATAAGCCCTGGAGCAAAGCCTTTGGGGTTGTCAAAGACCTCAACTTTTTCAGGAATGATATGGTAGTGGTTCAGTTCTCGATGCCAAGTCTTTCCTCTTCTTTGGTAGAGCTCTTTAACTAGAGACTCGGCGGCGGCACTTTCCTTAAGTTCAGACTGAGATAGCCTCCCTAAAACCTGTTTAGTGATATCATCTTCCGTTGGCCCTAGACCCCCTGTTGAAATCACAAGATCAGCACTTTCATAAGCGCGCTTAAGGGCAGCAAAGAGCAAATCTTCCCGATCTCTAGTGATTATGACTTCGTTACATTCAAAGCCGAGCTGGTCAAGCCACTGGGCCAAGGGGCGGATGTTCTTATCTTGGATACTTCCACTGAGGACTTCATCACCGATGATTACAATTTGGGCCTTCATATTTATTCCTGATTTTCTAAATACTATATTAAGGGGAGAGTGAAAAAATGATCTCCATTATTGCCATATATAGGGCATCGCCATTATTGTAATCCCATGAGTAAAAGACTGCAATTTAGTATTCCTTATACGCAAGACGTTGAGGCCTATATCTCGGAACATTACCCCGAGGTGAAAGACTTCCGTATCCGTAGTGAGAGCCTTGACGCCCGCAAGGCCAACCAAGGTCGCGTGCCCACCGTGCACTACACTCTGGATGTTATCTATGCGGATGAAGAATTCCCTTCCACTAAAGAAGAATTCACCACCCATGCTCCTCTAAAAGCTCCCCCCATTATTATTGGTGCCGGCCCCGCTGGTCTATTCTGCGCTCTGCGCTTTGCTGAATACGGGATTCCTACCCTTATTTTTGAACGGGGAACGAGGGCCCATGAGCGCATGAAGCATATTTCTAAATATTGGCGCCGTGGAGAGCTCGACCCAGATAATAATGTTTGCTTTGGTGAAGGGGGAGCAGGTCTCTTCTCTGATGGAAAGCTCATTACTCGGGTGAAGTCACCCTATGTGCAGTATGTGATGGATAAATTTGTTGAGTTTGGAGCTCCGGCCGAGACTGCCTGGATTTCCAATCCTCACTTGGGTTCCAATAAAATTCGCCAGCTGATTGGCAAGATCACCGGCTACCTCTCGGAAAAGGGTCACACCTTCCACTACAATTCAAGAGTGGAGAAGATTCTCGTTAAAGAAGGTAAGGCCATTGGGGTTGAACTCTCTACCGGAGAACAATTCTTCTCCGATCATATTATTTTGGCCGCCGGACACTCGGCGCGAGAAATCTACCACCATCTCAAAGAGATCAATGTGGAGATGAAGCCCAAGGACTTTGCCGTTGGCGTGAGGGTCGAGCATCCGCGTGAGGTCATTGATCGCATTCAATATGGAGACTACGCAGGAGCAGATTTGGGCGCTTCTCGCTATCGTCTATCTTGGGAAAACCCCCAAAGCCACAAAGGAACCTATAGTTTCTGTATGTGTCCAGGAGGTTATGTTCTCTCTAGTGGTACTGATGACTTTGGAATTGTGGTCAATGGAATGAGCAATTACGCTCGTAATTCCCGGTGGTCTAACTCTGCGTTGGTGGTCTCTGTGAAAGCAGGGGTGGACTTTGGTATCGATGACGTCTTGGGTGGCCTTTATTTTCAAAATTCCATTGAAAAGAAGGCCTATGATTACTCTAAAGAAAAGGCCTCTGGTAAGGAAGTTCCGGTGCAGAACTTACGTGACTTCCTCGATAATTCTCTCTCTGGTCAGCTTCCTAAAACCTCTTGTCCCTCTGGGATTTTTGAACAGGACCTAAGGCAAGTTCTCCCGCCCTTTGTCGCCAATCACCTCAATCATGCCCTTGAAAAATTTGATCATCGCATGAAGGGCTTTGTGACCAAGGATGCTCTGCTCTTGGCCCCTGAGACGCGAACCTCGGCCCCTGTGACTATTACTCGAGATCGTGAAAGTCTTGTTTCTTCCAATATTTCAGGTCTTTACCCCTGTGGCGAAGGGGCCGGCTATGCTGGAGGAATCACCTCGGCGGCGGTTGATGGCATTAAGGTCGCTATGAGTATTTTACAAAGTTGCCCATAAGCTCTGAAAAGATTTCATTTTATCCCCTTATTTTGTTGGGCCGGGTTATAAGGACTTTCACAATATTGAAAGCAAACCAACCCTGAAAAAGAGGTCATATTATGAAATCGAATAAAGTAGCACTTCTTGCTGTTTTAGCATTTGGAATGAACGTTAGCTCACAAGCATCATTTCTTGATTACCTAGCTAATAAATTGATGACTGCATCCTTTTCTAAGTTTCACGGAGAAGGTCTTCCTAAGAAAGTAGGACAAAAGTCTGTTGCCGTTGAATACCGTCAAGACTTTATGGATAGAATGGGAATCTCATCTGAAATCGATGAATTAGGTCTTGAGCAATTTTCCAATAATAATATCGGACTAGGACTGATTAAAAAAGGTAATGACGATGAAGCGGCCTTTAACACTGTTCTTGCCCAAAAGAACTACCGCTCGCTCGATGACTGGAGAAATGGTCCTCAATTTATCGATGCCCTAGAGAAGTACACTGAAAAATATGGATGTATTCCAAAAATTACGTCTGTATCTCACGGTTGGCGCTCAAGTAATCGCACCGGTGAAGGTAACGGTCTTAGTGGAAATAAAGGAATCAATGGTCTCTATGCTTCCTCAAGAGACCTTCCTAAATCAGTAGGGAAGTTTGGTACCAGAACATTGGATAAGGATCTTGCTGAGAGAATCGAAGAAGGGAAAATCCAATTCTGTGGCGCTTGTGTAGCCCAGTTCTACGCTTGTAATGTTGGGGCAGACTTTGCCAAGATCTTCTCAAAAGTTTCCGGTTGTCAGACAGTAGTGGCCACGGGACAGAATTCGCCTTGGTTTCAGTCTTCTGAAACTCAAGAAGATCGTCAGAAAGTATATAAAGGTGCTCACTACTGGAAAAGTGCTGCTGGTGTTTGGGAAGAGAGTAGTTCTCAAGCAAAGAAGAAAGGTTACGAAGCTCTGGGAACATGGTTTCGGTCTACTCCAGTGAAAAATAGTAGAGGTCAAGTTACTGATGTTGTCAGCGAAAACCTCGGTGGACAATATATTTCCCTCTAAACTGCCCTACAATGGTGGGGATCGATATCAATTGAACGAAGATTTTGATCCCCCATTTTCGATCCTTTTATTTTCAATTTATTTTTTTTAATTAATTTCTTACTTTGCTCTGATTAATTCTGCATTGAAGGCATAGCTATATAAACTGATCGCTTTAATTGGTGCTGTTGCAGTTTTGCATTCGAGGTCTACGTACTCCTTCAAGTCTCTGGTTATGATAGAAAGCGTACATATTTAAAAAATCTAACAGCCTGTCTACCCGCTTTGTCGTGCACCACGTTCGGCGTGTAAGGCGCTTAATATTGTCACGCAACATCGCGGCCGTTTGATTCAAGGAAAATAGCGGATCGTAACCGCCTTTTTTCATTTCTCCCTGACCGATAATGGCCGCCTTTCGACCCTTGAATGTTCTGTGAATGGAGTTAGGTTTATGCCTCTTTACGATGGAAGGATAGTGCCATGATTCATCAGAAAATAAAGTGCAGCTTTGCTGAGGAATAGTCTCTAGTCCTTTAAATAGTCGATTAAGAGAGCGCCTTCTTTCACACTTTCTAAAACCATACTTCTTACGGCTCAATTGCGCCAAAGTCCCCTTCGCTGCAATCCTACCGACTTCTACGGCCAAAATTTTGCGTGTGCGATTTTCAACGGCCAAGGGGATAGTGAGTGGCTTTAGCTTAGTGTGCTCAAAGCTCTCCATCTCATCAAAAACAACTTCTGTAATGTTGCTGAGCTTTTGCTGAAGCCTTTGCATGTGTTCCTTTGCGCACTTTGAAAAACGTGGAACCCTTCGCGCAATAGTCGCCGGATCAACGCCCAGGACTTGAGCACAGCCACGCTGGGAGCTTCCTTTACACAGAAGGCGAAAGATCATCTGATCGAGGTGTCTCTTTCTAAATCGGTAGTTGTAAGAAGAGGTCTGAGTGGAGAAGGATTTACGGCACTTCTTACATTCAAAGCGTTGAATCTTAGCTTTATCAGAAAGGCGGATATAGCTACCGCGTTTGATAATCGATGTAGAGATTTGGCAATGAGGACACATAAAGAGGGACTCCTTTTGGTTGGAGTCCCTGTCATGCTCTGTAAAGTTGTGAAAATGGAGACTTTTGAGAAATTATTGCAAAATCGAACGCCAATTAAGACGATCAGTTTTTAGTAAGTAGATCTTAGGGTTTGGATATCTCCTGCAGAGAGGATATTACCAATTCGATCTTCAAGTGCTTTTGCAGAGCGAGACTGTAACCAGCAATAGTTCATAACCGACTCGTTGTCGTAGCTGGTTTCTATCTGAACCGTATCATAGAGCTTTTCCGCCGTTGGCCATTTCACTCCAAGTTTCTTACAGTTTGAATCATAATGTGCTTCATCACGAATATGTTCGTGGCGAAGACCTGCGACGTGACCAAACTCGTGAACAATTGTTCCCGGGTTAGTGGTACGTAGCGCCACATAGGCAACCTTTCCTGATTTTGAAAAGAATCCTTCATAATGGCTTCCATCTTTTTCCACAATATATTCGGCAGCACCTGTTTTATCATTAAGTTCAGTCTTTGCCTCAAACATCCCTGCTTGACCAATGACGGCACGGCCTCGGAAACCGGGGGAATCCAGAAGGATAATTTTGGAAGCCGCTCTCATTACGATGACATCAGGGTTTTTCACCTTCGAGCAATCTTGGAATCCTATGAAATGAAGCCCTGTTTTACTGGCCGAATATTCTTTTGAGATTACATTGTAAACAGCTTTCTTTTGGGTTGCTCTCAATTTCTTTGGAGAAAAATCATAATTTTTCTTTGTATTCTCTTTAGTTTCAAGAATGGTTTTTGCCAATTGTGCATTATCATCAAAGAAGCACGTCTTAAGTTCTTTCTTATCCCAAGCGACCTGAGGTTCGATCATTCCAGCGTTGGTCACGGTGCTTAAGCAAGCCGGTACCAATGCCAATAGCATCATCTTTTTCATGGTTTGTTCCTTTTGTTTAGTTGACTCCCTAAATTTGTTCTTGCAGTCATAACTCAAAATTTCATGGTCATGGGGCAATTGTGTAGTTTTTATGAGGCCGTCGATTTTTTTGACACTCATTCAATTTCTAAGTGTTTGTAATTACGATAAGGGTGGCCTACGCTCTTCTTCCTTTTTGAGGTACAATAAGGTCTATGGCAGAAAATCTATCCACATTAGATAAGTTCTTTGCAGTGATTGAGGGACCTCTATCTCAACTGGAAGAGGGTCGTCATTTGCAACGCTTTAGCGTCTCTAGCGAAGAGAAGCTGATGGATATCCTTAATCTCTTTAATCAAAATGATTGTGACTCTCTTGTGGTTCTTGACAAGGATAGGCCCATTGGAATCATCACCGAGCAGGATTTGATCAAGAAAATTCCCCTCGAGTTAAAAGATCCTGAGGAGCTCTTTGCCTTTAGTGTACGTGAGCTTATGACCAATAATCCCTATTGTGTGTCCTCAGAGGAGAGTGTGAAATCGGCGATGCAAATCATGTCCCTGAGAAAGTTTCGCCATATCCCTGTGGTTGACGAGTCGGGAAAGTATTCTTTTACCCTCGATTTAAAGTCTCTCTTTGGTCAGTTTCTTCCGCTCTTTCATAAGTATGTTGGTGAAGATCAGGTCATCAAGCACTGGAGTTATACGACTGTTGATGATTACGATTCCATTCTTCCCAATGACTTTAGTTTTGATGAGTTTTCAGCGCACTTAGAACTTTTCTTCAAGGCCCATCTCAAGCGCTTAATCTATCATCGCCCTCTTATCTTAGATGCTTCTGCTTCAGTATGGGAAGCCATTGAATTGTTATCCCATCGCAGTCGCGGCTCTCTTTTGATTACTCGCTTTGAGACCGAGTTGGTGGGGATATTGACGGAGCGTGATCTGTTGAGAAAATTTTATACCAACCCTGAACTTCTGATGAGTTCGCGTGAGTTGGCGATAACCGACTTTATGACCGAGAGTCCCCATATGCTCTTGCGCAAACATACTTTGGGAAATGCGCTTAGTAATATTCAATACTACAAATATAGAAATATAATTTTAGTCGATGAAGATAAGCAGCCGCTGGCCGTGATTGAGTTGATGGATATTTTTAAATTTATTCTCTTCCACTTGGTCGATGGCCACGATCAAAAAGTGGCCTCTTAGTCCCTAGTCGATATTTCCTTCCATCAGTTGCCAAGTACAATCGGCCAGTAGCATGGCCTTGGCGATAAATTGATATTGGTTTTCCTCTAGCTTCTTTGCTCCAAAATCTTCTGGTGAAATCATACTAAGAATTCTTCCTTGAGGGGTGGCGTAGAGGTAGTAGAGATTTCCCACAACAGGTTCAAACTTTATGGTCGCTGAATAAATTTCTTCACTGATGCTTCGGCGTTTCTTAAGGGCCTCTGCTTGACGGGCCAGGACTTGAACTTGCTCCATGATATTGTCCATTTGCATGGCAATTTGCTGGTCCATTACTTTGAAAGCGCGAGAACGGACGGCCCCCTCTTTGGTGGGGGTGAAGGCAACGCCACCGCGGCCAACCGCATACTCTGATTGTCCTGGAGCGTCAGAGACCATGGTTTTCATGCGCTCAAGATCGATAGAGTCGACATCAACGGCCTGGGGCTTCTTTGTATTTTTCGTTGTATTATTTTTTTTGTCATTTCCAGCAGTCATATCCCCATACTATATGATTCTGGTTTATTTGCCCAAATTCTTCCCAAAAATAATTTTAGACGAGCTGCATTCTAGGCATTACCATTATAGAGTGGCCCCTCATTTAGGATGTAGGATTTTCTTTGGAACAGAACCCAAGCTTCTTTGATTCACCTCTTTTTACAGCAGATATGAATGCACGCTCTCGTCATCGCGCCCGTGATATTTTGTATAAGACATTCGGGTATGAAAGTTTTCGTGGGCCTCAAGAAGATATTGTCTCCCATGTCATTGAAGGGGGAGATGCTCTCGTTTTGATGCCCACAGGAGGAGGGAAGTCCCTGTGCTATCAGATTCCTGGATTGGCCCGAGAGGGGATGGCCGTTGTGATTTCTCCCTTAATTTCTCTAATGCAAGATCAAGTGGATACTTTACAGTCACTAGGGATTAAGGCCTATTCTTATAATTCAACTTTGGGAGTCAAAGAAAAGCGTAGAATAGAAGAAGAGGTACGTGCGGGAGAAGTGAAGTTTCTCTATATGGCCCCTGAGCGCTTGACCCTTAATTCAACTCTTCAATTGCTAGAGTCTCTCTATCAACAAGATGAGCTGGCCCTCTTTGCTATAGATGAGGCCCACTGTGTTTCTAAGTGGGGCCATGACTTTAGACCTGAGTATCGCAAGCTTGGTGTCTTGGCCAAGCGCTTTGCCTCCGTTCCTCGCATGGCCTTAACTGCTACGGCCGATAAGATTACGCGCGCAGATATGGTTAAAGAATTATCTCTTGATAAGTGTCGCGTTTTTATGGGCAGTTTTGATCGCCCCAATCTCTTCTATAGTATGGAAAAACGTGAGCGCCAAGGAACGGCCCAACTCATCAACTTCCTCAAAGATAAAGAGGATCAGTGTGGAATTATCTACTGCCTCAGTAGACGCAAGGTAGAGGAGACCACGCTCTTTCTCGAAGAGAAGGGATATAGCGTGGCGGCCTATCATGCGGGGCTGCCCCTAGAAGAAAGGAGAATTAATCAAGAGGCTTTTCTTTGCGGCAATATCGATATTATCGTGGCGACGATTGCTTTTGGTATGGGAATAGATAAGGCCAATGTTCGTTACGTCGTTCATATGGATCTACCTAAGAATATTGAAAACTACTATCAAGAAACCGGAAGGGCCGGACGTGATGGCCAAGAGTCTGTGGTGCAACTTTTCTATAGTGCACGAGATTTAGTCATCATGAAGCAAATGGCCCGTAAAAGCGCTAAGACGCCTCAACGTTTAGAATACCAATACGATTCTCTTGAACAAATGCTCTCCCTTGGAGAGAGTGCTTATTGCCGCCGTCAGGCCATCTTGCAAACCTTTGATGAGCAATACCCTAAGGCCTGTGGAAAATGCGATAATTGCCTCAAAGACGAGGATCTCTTTTATAAGGCCAATGAATGGATGACCAAGATGTTCATCCTCTTTCATCGCGCTGGTGGCAACCTCTCCCCAATGCAGTGGATGGATCTCGCTCGGGGGATTGTCACTCTCGAGGCCAGGGAGAAGGGATGGTTCCAGTGGGAAGAGTTTGGCTTTCTCATGGACCACTCAGAAAAGGCCGTGCTCTTTGGGATTCGCCAAATGATGCTTATGGGTCTAGTCAAAAGGAATTGGGCGGCCGGTTCCTCCTTGCAGATTACTAATAAGGCCATTGAGTTTTTAGAAGGGGATGAGCGCTACTACTTTCCCTTTAATCCAAAGCAAATTAAAGCTAAGTCAGCAGCAAAAGCTGTAAAAGCTATAAAGAAAAAAAGCAAGTCCTCACCCAAGAAATCCACTCCAAAGAAAGTGGCAAAGAAATCGACCCCCTCCCTAAAAGCAGGACCCTTGCACTCTGATCTCTATAAAGAATTAAAAGAACTAAGAAGTGAGATCAGTAAGAAAAAGAAAACTCCAGCATTCAAAGTTCTTCATGACCAGAGCCTAAGAGAGATGGCCGAAAAACTTCCCCAAGACCTTGATGATCTGCTTGATATTCATGGAATCGGGGAGAAGAAGGCCAAGAAGTATGGCAAGGCCTTTTTAAAAGTAATTAATAACTTTAGATCTTAGATTCTAACTTTGCTTGTTCGTCATCTGATAAGTGGGAGAAGAAATCAATCTTAGTAAGCTCCTCAATTCTATCCACACTCACACGAAAGCTCTCCAGTTCACTACTTGAGTAGCGATGGTTATCGATGAGGTAACTGCGTACACTATGGCCCTTTTGATTGTAGATGATTTTGTAGAACCACTCGGGAATGGTGACGCCACTTTTGAGGGTGGGCAGGCCTGGGGAGAGGATCGCCCCGGTGTAGACAAAGACATCTTTACTTTGTCCTGTGGCCAAAAAATCACGGCGAATCTTTTTTTCTAAGGCACTCCAAATACCGCGATTAAACTCTGGTCTTTGAGGGCCCATATTGGTCATATAAAACGTTTGAGACATAGAGCTGTGGTCACGTTTCATATCGGCCGCAGGCACCAGGTGTCCACGATCAAAGCCACTGGAGCGATAGTCAGTTGATTCGACTGGATTAGAGACGCGATTGTCGCGGCGATAGTCATTGGTTCTGGCCTGTGAACCTTCTATTTGAGAGCGCTCCAGTTGATGGAGCGTCCATTGGGAGTTTTTATAGGAAGATGAATAGCAGCTGTAGTAATGGTCATTTTGAAGGATGTGGCAATTTTGAGAAGAGGGCAGAAGAAAAGGATTGAGATCGTTTAAAGAGGCGCGAGTGGGAAGGCAAAAGAGCAGTGCTGCTAAGGCCATGTAGACCGAGCTATGCCTATGAAAGAACCTCTTCATTCTTTTGCAATTTTGCATTCTTGCCCCTCCTTCCTTGGATTTTTATGGGCGATCAATGGATAGTAGGTCCATTTTAGTCGATTTCTCCATTTACTGGGAAAAAAAGACTCGATGACTTTTTGCGTCTATGTCAATTCTTTGTAAACTTATGAGCAAGTTTAGTTCATAAGTTTGTGAACTTAGTTAGTTTGTAAGCAAAGTATGATTGTTTTTAATTATGGACTTGATAAAGTTTTATTTAAGTTGCTGAAATTAAAATGATCGCCATGTGGAGTTTAAGTTTTTTTCCAAAATGAGCCCCCTTGCGACCACTTGTTCTTAAATCAACTTTGGACTAGTATGTTCATGAGTTCGTGAACAATGACATGAGTCACTCTCTTTAGTGACCTAGACCTTGTTCAATGAAGATCTAATTTAAATAAACTAATTGAATTTAAATGTTTTCAAATTTTCGAAGGAGACTTTATGTATACCATTAAAAATGTCAGCATGATTACTGGAATTGGCGTTCACACCCTACGTGCTTGGGAAAAGAGGTATTCCGTTGTTACTCCTTCTCGAAGCTCAAGTGGCAGAAGATTTTATTCTGACGAAGATATCGAAAAACTAAAACTCATCACAACTTTGAATAAGACGGGTGAGCAAATTTCATCTATCGCCAAATTATCGGATGGCCAACTACGCGATCGAGTAGGGCAGCTTAGTGAATCAGAACTTTACCCAGAAGAAGAAGATAAACTTCATGGATCTTTATTCATTTTGAAGAAGGCCTTTGAGCTCAATGCTCAGGACGTTATCTTTCATGAGTTTGAGTCAATGACCTACGAATTGGAACAAGGCACTTATCGCTTAAAATCTTTTGTTAATAAGCTCATTGTTCCTTTCTACGAATATATCGTTGAACAAGATGAAGTAAATCCCAATACCCGTGCTCTAGGTCGTACGGTTTATACATTGTTGGCCTCTAATTTGAGAGGTGTTCTCTCTCAAGTTGTTGAGGAGCATAAGGCGGCCGTTACTCCGGTTACTGCTGGTCAGGACCAAGAAGATAGTGCCCCTATCTTGGTGGGAAGCTCAGGGACGGTAAAAGGGGAGATTGACTCTCTTATTTGCTGTATTAAAAGTTATCTAAATGGCAAAGAGGCCATTTATATTGGGCCTATGGTGGATAAGGATATGATCAGCGAGTTCATTGACCATATGCCTTCAAAGAAAGTTGTGATCACTGATCGCTATGTTAGCATCCGCCCAACGCCACGACTTTTTGATCTTATGAAAGATCTTCCCAATGAAAAGTTGCAGAATATCGAGTTTGCTGTTTTAATTCATCGATTAAATGAAATGCAAAGAATGGAATTCGAAAACAGTGACAAAGTTCAGGTGTTGAATAGCTTTGACTCAATTGACCAGTACTTCTCTGCTTCATAAAATAAATAATCTGGAGCAAGGATTTGATAAACGAGCAACTCTCTAAAGAAGTAGATGAACTCTCTGATCGTATCGGAGAGTTTATTCGTTACTGGGGATTTAAAAAAATCCACGGTCAAGTTTGGTGCTACCTCTATTTGAATAAATGCCCATTGGATGCCACCCAGCTTATTGAGAGGCTAGATGTCTCTAAGGCCTTAATGAGTAAAACCATCTCAGAGCTTCTCGAGTATAAAGTGATCATTCCCATTGATGACTGCCGCAAAAAGAGACGCTATGCCTCTAATCCCGATATTCTTCATGTTATCACCAGTGTTTTGCGCCAAAGAGAAAAGGAAATCATTGGAGAGGTCCATAAGCACTTTAGGGCCGTTGAATCGTTCTCAGATGATCAATTCGAAGAGGCATATATTTCCAAATTACAAGTTGAGCGTCTAGGGAAGATGATTCAGTATGCAGAATTCTTCCTCAATGCTCTACTGCGCTTTGAGTCTGTTAGTTTTGGGCCTTTTAAAAAGATCTTTGATTTTAAGAAAGATTAGATTGGTGTCAATTTGGCGCTACAATACCTTTCCAAGTACCTCATTTTTAAAATAAAGTAACATACCCCTCCTTATCCCTGTAATTCTTATTCATTGAGCGCAAATAAATCTCATCTATGGTAAGGATAGGGGAAATCTTATTTCGATAAATAGAAGTATAACCCCAGGAGGAAACAGTGAAATCTCTCTTACCCATTTTTTGTACCCTACTTATATTTTCTGGATGTGTTGACTATGATGGATCCTTCCATGCAACTGAAAAGTTGAAGTTCAAGCACTCCACTGTTTTTGGTAATACTAAAACAAAATCTCTAAAGGCCGGTCGTTACAATACTTCCTTTGAAGTTACCTCAGGTAAGAAACTAAAGTTTACTTTTAGAGGAGATGAAACTGTAGAAGTGAAGATTGATGTTCCTGAGAGTATTGAGCTGCCTTCGTCAGATGGAAGCTTCTTCTTTATGGCCGAAGAAACGGGTCAAAATTACGATATTAAAGGTGATATCAATACAGACTATAGCTCTTCTGGACTTATCTCTGGAGTTGAATCTTGTTCTTATCAGAGAGTGGAGAGACAGTGTCGCCGAGTTTGTACTGAGCAACCTATACTTGTTCCTGCTCCAAGAGTAGATCGTCCGACCCGTCCAACCCGTCCAGTTACTCCTCGTGTAAGCTGTAGAAATATTTGTCAGCCTGTCTCTGTAACTCACTATGGACATCAGAATGTTCGCTACCGTATTAACTACACCAAGAAAACTTTGCAACTGTCTATGAATGAGGCCAGCGCTGATAAGCAAGTGGCCAGCTATAGAGGTCTAGATGAGTCTTCCTCTCGCTCTTATGAGTACCGTGGACGTTGCCTTTAATTTCAAGTTTTAAAATTAATTTATGTTATTTTGGGCACATATCATGTGCCCTTTTTTATTGAGTTGCCAAAAAGATGGGTCATTTTTTGCTCCCTTCACAAGTTTCTGCCGTGAATGGCATTATTCTGTAAAATTAATTTTTCTTGTACTTTCGGAAACTTATTTTCAAAAAGTACTTGATTTTCAATAAAAATTGAGGAGTTAAGAGAACTGCTATTTGGTTCTGGGTTACACTCATAGACGTTTTAAACGTTATAGGGAAGGGCAATGCTTCAACGTCTTATTTCAAATATTAAAATTGAAGGGGAGGACTACTTCTCCTTTCCCATCGATGCGGCCATTGAGTTCTCTCCAAAGATCTCTACTGGTTTCTATGTTCCGCTTGGACCTTCTAAGAGGGTAAGAATTGAGCATGAGGGTAATGTTGAACATAAGCTAACGGCCTACAAAGAAAAAGGACTTAAGAATATTCTCTTTGCTCGCTCTGATTACGATTCCCTCATGAAGAGGGTTAAAACAGGGGTTTCTATTTTCTTTTTCAACGATCTGTTGAAGACAAAATCTTTTAATGAAGAACAAATTTTAGATTATATGAAAGCATCAATGGATAAGCTGGGGATGCAAGAACAATTATCCCAGCTATGTGCTCCACTCATTACTCAGAATATAAATTGGATAAAATCCTCTTCTCATTTATCTCCTCTCTATAGGAATATGATGAAAAACTGCCAAGAGCAGTTTATCTTTCAAGTCTTTCGCTCATATATTAGTGTGGCCCTGGCCCAGGCCTTGAAGTGGCCGCCCCATTTGGCCGAGAAGTTTATTCAAATCAATTTGCTCTCCGATCTGACTCTCAAACGTAAGGATTTTGAGTCCTATTATATGTATCCTGATGATCCTGAAGAATGGACTCAAGAATTCAAGGAACACCCAAAAGAGATGGTTAAGCTCCTCGAGCGCCATCATTCAGCTCAAATTGGACGCGAGGTTCTGAAGGGAATTGATCAGCACGAAGAGCACCCCAGTGGCACTGGTTTTCCCTATGGAATGGCCGCTGCGGCATTTGACCAAATGGTGGCGATTATCGTTACCTCTAGGCTCTTTACCAATCAGCTGTTAAAGAAAGAGTTTTCCTATCAAGATCGCAAAAGTTTTATGGATGACTTTGCGGCCACAGAATTGAACTCTTCTCACCTAAAAAATACCATTAAGGCCCTTTATACTATTTTGAATTTAGGAGATAATGAGGACGTATTGAATTTATAAACTCATCATTATTTCTTAATTTAAGCATAGGGTATTGGCCATGGATGCTCATACGAAGCATAGAATACTAGTCGTCGATGATGATCCGGACATTCTCAATTTTATTCAGCATGATTTTTCTTCTTTTCCTGTCGAAATCGTTACTTGCTCCAGTGTTGAAGCTGCTCTTGAACAGCTTGGCCAGGAAGTCTTTTCCTTGGCGATTATTGATATCGTGATGGGGCAGGGTATTTCCTCCGAAAAGTTGATGAAGTATATTAAAGAGGATTTTGCTGGAGATAATAAGGAGCTTCCTGTGGCCATTATGTCGGCCCATATGCAAGATGAATATGCTAAGAAGCTCAGAGTAAAGGGAAGTAATGTCTTTGCCGCCTTGAAGAAACCTTTGCAGAGCAAGAATTTCTCTTCTGAGATTTTGGGCCGCAATAAGAAGACCATCCTGTTGCTTGAAGATGATCATGATATTATTTCCCTTTTGAAAAATGAACTTGAAAAAGGTGAGTATCAAGTTTTTACAAGCAGTAGTGTTGAGCTCGCTGAGCGTATTGTTGATCTTGTTGCCGTGGATCTTATTGTGATTGATAATAAGCTGGGCGTGAATATCGATTCTTCTGCGTTTATCGAGTTTATTAAGCTCCACTACCCCAAGCTCCCTTGTATCCTCTCTGGTAAGGATATCCGCAGCGATCTCTTATGGAGTGAAAAACTCAATATCATTGGGGCGCTTACAAAGCCCGTGGAAAGGGGAGAGCTGCTAAAGATGGTAGATGAATATTTCTCCCACCTTAGTAAACTTAACCCACTTAATGATAAGAGTTCGGTCTATCTCGAGGCCGAGCGCTTCAATGATTTGCCCGAGCATGTCTTGGTGGCCGGTCACGGAGAGGGAAATATCCACGATCATTCCACTCT
>JBFHGF010000022.1:0-16201 GCA_041583335.1 Bacteriovoracaceae bacterium | reverse complement strand
TTTCTCTACGGCGATCTTGTTCACAGAACATCATAGAGACATTGTAGTGGTCTTTGTTGCGGATAAGAGTAAAAACATCATCATTGCCATTTTCCCTCTTCACTCGCAGTAACATGGTGTCGGGCAAGAGGGAGACCTTATGGGCACTGAAACCTTGAATCACTTGGAGCTCGGAGGGAACGGGAGCATAGTTGCGCGGATCAATCTGCTCGGCAGTATAGTGTTTAGCAATCACTGTATCCACAAAGCTTTGCTTAGGGGCCTGTGTGTCTAGGTCGAGTTTTGATTTAAGTTTTTGACCTTGATAAGGGTAGGCGAATTTCATTTTTTCTTCTGTCTCTTCGGTGATGAAGTCAAAGATTCTTTTGGTTAAGGACTCTTTATCGCGCGGTACTTGCTCATTCCATTTTTTACGAAGGGGGATACGCGTTCTATGGGGCAAGAAACTTAAGAATAAATCTTCCGAAGCTATTCTTGAAATTTCCATATAAAGACGAGAATGGAGTTGATGCATTAATGGGCCAAAGACATTGTAGCTGGCCGTAAGGTTATAGTAGATAGATTCAAAAATATGATAGTCTAAAACCCAAATGGTCTTGGGCATCTTACCTTGAAGACCTCTGAGAACCTTGGCACTATTGAAGTGGCGATAGACAGTGAGGAGGGCATTGGTGTTGCGGGATTCACCTTCACCTGAGTGTTCCAGACCATTCCATAACCATTCTTCCGATAGCGCCCCTTCCTTCTTCATATAATTGAACTTCTCTTTTACTGACTTCCAATATTTTTTTCGAAAATCGATGAAGGGCTCAAGGGTCGTTTCCACTTGCGCGGGCAAAACGGTAGTGGAGGCCACTTGCTCATAAGTTTTGGAATGATTGGAGATGACATCTTTATCTGGGTCAATAAAGAGAACCCAGAAGTGATCGTTAATAACATTAAGGGCCGTCTGTCCATTACAGACCGGACCTTTGATAAATGTCATGACATGATAGCCGGCCTCATCGAGCATGAATTGATAGCGGGCCTTGGCGGGGATTGCCGCGAAGGTTTTGTAAGGATTGGCCCCGGCGCGACCATAGGCAGGCATAACTTTGGGAACAGACTTCCACTTGGATTCATAGAAGCTCTTCTTCCAACGCTCACGTTTCTTTTCTGTGAGGAGAAAGGGAATATGGTACTTATGCATGAGGGTATTGGTGACAGGTCGGAGGCGATAAGTGAATTGCCCCTTGGGGTCACCAAAGGGAAAGGAAGTTGAGACCTCTTCAAAAGGCCCAGTTGCCGTTTTTGAGCGGGTGAGGCGAAAGAAAGTCTTGGGGTGGGACTTAAAGTAGAGGGAGGCCAAGAAGAGATGCTCATAAATATAGCGACTCGAGAGTTGGGCCTGCATGGCCTGACGGTTGAAGAGGTGTTCCCATTTTTGGATTTCTTCTTTAAGTTCTTTGGGCCCAGTGTCGCCAATGACTTTTTGTTCGAGCTGATAGGTATCTGGTCCCGGTGTACCCAGATCAATCCAAGTGGCGATGGCCTTTCTTTCTGAAGAACTCAGCTTAGGCAATCCATAGGGCATGCGGCCCGCAGGGTTGGCCGCTTTATAGGCCGCAAGTGAGTCCTTAGAAGCATCGGCAATACAAACGCGGCTGCCTTCGGCGTTATAATCTTTTTGCAGTTGCGATTCGATTCCGGGAAAGTCATTGATCATCGCTTCCATAAGACTCTTTCCGTGCTTACGGCCGACAACATTATAGAAGCCAAGTTTGCGCCACTGCTTACTGGTGTGACCATCAATATAGAGGCGGGTTGGTTTTCTGGCCTTGAATTTAGGAAACTCGTAAATACTGACTTGATTAGCTCCTCTCATCACTCCTTCATAAGAAGAGAGGTTGAGCTGGCAGGGAGAATTAAAGCAAGAGTGGCAGGCCGCACATTTTTGTTCGAAGATAGGTTCCACATGCTCTTGGTAATAGCTTTGGTCACCTGCTAACTTTTGATCGGTGCCTTTGAATTGGGATTCATTACATCCAAATAATAATAGGCCTAGGGTTATGAGCTTTGAGAGATTTAAAAATGCTTTCATATGCGCTAAATCTTTCCTTTAGGAAACAAGATTGAGACGATTCTTCAACTCTTCTTGGTAAACGCTAAGGTCTTCGTCTTCAATTTTTAAAGGTTCTCCATAATGGATATTAATGATGGAAAAAGGTTTGGGCAGGCGAAACCGATCCCAACTCTTAAATTCCCAGTAAGACCTAGCGATAGGAGAGTAGGGAATAATCACACTTTGTGATTTCTTTGCCATAACAATGATTCCGGGCTTAACTTCTTTGGCCGGACCCTTGGGACCATCGACCGTAACCGCCCCAGGAATCCCTGATTTTAATACTTCGGTCATTTCATCCATGGCCGCTTTTCCGCCTTTACAGCGCCCATCTTTGGTACGAGAGCTGCCGCGACAAACGATATGGCCCAGCTTGCCACAGGTAAAGGCCACGGGATTGGCATCTTTTGAGCGCGAGACAATCACCACATGCTTACTTCCCGTTTGGGCCGTAATGCCTTGAAAGAGATTTTGATGCCATATTGCGAAAATATAGCCCCCCGAGGGAGAAAGAGTGCGCGCTTGATCGAGAACCTCTGGGTTAGCGAAGCGGTAGCGGTAGGTCATGCTGAGAAGGCGCACAATGATATAGATGAGGATGTTAGTCATGACACCATTCTAGAGGGGGGAAGAAGTAAAGACAAAGTAAATTGGAGATTAAACTGCTTTTCGATTTAAACTAGATGTGTCATAAATGGGCTTTTAAATGAAACAATATCAATAAATTATAATGACTGACCACTTACTGAAAAGCTATTCCTATGAGCTTCCCGCTGAGCTTATTGCCCAAAGACCTTGTGAGCCCCGTGATCACTCAAGATTACTGGTCTACAAAGAAGAGACGGATGAGATTATCCACTCCCACTTCTACGAATTGGATCAATTTCTTCCGAAGGGCGCCAAACTGGTTTTGAATAATTCAAAGGTCTTTCCCTGCCGCCTCTTGGGCACCAAGGAGACAGGGGGAAAAGTCGAAGTCTTTCTACTGGCAAAAGTTCCCGATGATCAGGGGCTCTATCCATGTTTAATAAAATCCAATGGCAAGAAGCATATTGGGGATAAAGTCTTTTTCAGTGAAGACTTGTGGGCCCAGATCGTAGAAGCACCAGGAGTGGGGGGATATAAGATCTCTGTCTCTAATCAGGAGCTCCTCGATAAAATCTTAGAAGATCAGGCGAAGATTCCTATCCCTCCTTATATTAGAGGTGGAGAATCAGATGAGCTGGATAAGCTCCACTACCAAACCATCTATGCCGGTGAGGGCCAAAAAGAAGAGGGCTCTGTGGCCGCTCCCACCGCTGGTCTTCACTTCACTCAAGCTGTATTTAAAAAACTAGAGGACAAGGCAATCACTAAGAACTTTGTGACCCTTCATGTGGGGCTAGGAACTTTTCTTCCAGTAAAAACGGATGATATTCGCGAACACACGATGCATAGTGAACATTACTTTGTTTCCCCCAATGATTGGCAGGGGATCTTAGATTCTGAATTTAGAGTGGCCGTGGGTACGACCTCTCTGCGCGTGCTTGAGAGCTTGTGGCCCTCCCGTCACGATTACCAACCGGGGGAGATGAAGGATACCTCCATATTTCTCCATCCCGGTGTTCATGTGCAAAGTATTCAGGCCTTACTGACGAACTTCCACTTACCGGAGAGTACGCTTTTGATGTTAGTCTCCTCTCTCATTGGTCGTGACAAGACTCTCGCTCTCTATCGAGAGGCGGTGGAGCAGAAGTATCGCTTCTTCAGTTATGGCGATGCCATGTTGATTTTGAGAGATCCCCAAAAATTACAGCAAAAAGGACAAGCATGAGTTTCTTTGAATTAGAAAAAACCGATGGACAGGCCCGCGCCGGAAAAATTCATACGGCCCATGGAGTGATTGAAACTCCTATCTTTATGCCGGTGGGAACTCGAGCATCGGTTAAGACTATGGATAGTGACTCCCTAGAAGAAATTGGTGCTCAAATTATTTTAGGAAATACTTACCACCTCTACTTACGTCCTGGTCACGATTTGATTGAACGTGTGGGAGGAGGACTACATGGCTTTATGAATTGGCAAAAACCAATTCTAACGGACTCGGGAGGCTACCAAGTTTTTAGCCTCTCTTCTTTAAATAAAATTACCGAAGAAGGAGTGGTCTTTCAAAGTCATATCGATGGCTCCCGCCATATGATTGGCCCCGAAAAATCCATGGAGATTCAAAAGGCATTAGGTAGTGATATTGTGATGGCCTTTGATGAATGCCCAGCACTTCCTGCTACTAAAGAAACTCTGCGCACCAGTATGGAGTTAACCTTGAGATGGGCCAAGCGCTGTAAAGATTATGAGTTGAAACCTCATCAAAACCTCTTTGGAATTATCCAAGGGGGATTACATCGCGATCTGCGCACAGAATGTATGGAGCGTTTGGTGGAGATGGACTTTCCTGGCTACGCCCTTGGTGGTTTGAGTGTAGGGGAGAAGAATGAAGAGATGGTGGAATTCTGCCGCGACTTCTGTCCTACTATGCCTGCGGATAAGCCACGCTATTTGATGGGAGTGGGCAAGCCTCTCGATGTTTTAACTGGGATTAAAAATGGTCTCGATATGTTTGATTGTGTACTTCCCACAAGAAACGCTCGTAACGGTCAAGTACTGACCAGCCTTGGACCCATCAATATTAAAAATCAAATCTACAAAGAAGACCAAGGACCGATGGATCCCAATTGTTCTTGTAAGGCCTGTACAAAATATTCTCGTGCCTATTTGCGCCATCTTTTCAATGTGGGTGAATACTTAGCAGGTCAGCTCATTACCTATCACAACCTTTACTTTTATTTAGACATGGCGAAAAAGGCGCGACAGGCCATTTTAGAAGGAAAGTTTGACGAGTATTATCAGTCGTTTTATAAGTCATATACACAAAGCTAAAATACGAAATCATTATAAGGAAACTTCATGAAAACATTATCTACCCTTGCTGCTTTACTTCTTACTACTAGTGCTTTTGCCCAAGAGGCCAAAGGTGCAGGCCCAAGTATTCAAGGATTTCTTCCTATCGTTATCATTGGGGTTATCTTCTACTTCTTTATGATTCGCCCTGAAGCTAAGAAGCAAAAAGATCAAAAGGCCCTTCTTGAAACCCTTAAGAAAGGTGATGAAGTTTATACCAGCTTTGGTATCCTCGGGACAATTGTGGGAATGACAGAAAAAGTGATTACTCTTGAAATTTCTGAAAATGCCAAGGTAAAAGTTCTCCGTAGTCAAATTGCAGGATTATCGAGTAAACTATTTGAAAAGAAAGAAGCTACGAAATAATTTAGCAATACATCAATTGGAGGCCGTATGTTTGGATTAGGTGCAGGAGAGATATTTCTTATCTTAGTCTTTGCTCTTATCTTTATCGGCCCCAAGAAATTGCCTGAGCTGGCCCAAAGCTTAGGCAAAAGCCTGCGCGAATTTCAAAAAGCGAAGGATGACCTGATGGCCCAGGTTCATGAAGAGGCCAATGAAATTAAAAAAGATGTTACTACCCAAGGGCCGACCTCCCTTACAGAGTCGAGTTCTTCTGAATCTATGTCTGCCCAAGGGGATCAAGAGGAAGAAGAGGTCTTTGAAGAGTTTGATCACGCCGATCACTCTGATTCCCTTATTGCTTCCCGTCAAGAAGAGCATGACTCTGTTTTGACGGAAGACAAAACACAAGAAGACGATAGCGAAAAGAAAGATGCTTAATTGGCGCATTGCGCTTGCTCCTAAGTCCCAAGCTCCAAAAAACCCGAACTTTTCCCATTGCCTTTAGGTCTGTTATTCCCCTATAATTTCAAATTGTTGGTCTTAATGGATTAAGCTAGATCATCTATGGATGGAATAATGCCCTTTCAGGTCATGACCTCTCTCTATTGAATCGATCTCTATCGTGATCCATTTTTTGACTCTTTTTATCACACCTTTAATGAGGGAGTTGTTCTCATGAAACGAAGCTGGTGGATCCGGTTTACCTTACTAATCGTAGTATCTCTTATCTCTATTGCCATGATTATCCCCACGGCCTTGGACTTCAATGAAGAATCAAGTTTCCCGGTGAAGTCAAAGATTACCCTTGGTCTCGACCTTCAAGGTGGTCTTTATATGATCCTTGGTATCGACTTCAATAAGGTCTATGAAGACGAAGTGAAGGGCTATGCCAATAAGATTGCCTACATCCTAAATGATAATGGAATTAAGGCCTCTGCAGGTTCCCTTAAGAAAGATGATATTACAGACCCAATGTACTCTGTCATTATCGATGATGCTTCTCAAGTGGATGCTGCTGAAGAGCAGGTTAAGAAATTCTTTCCGTCTATCCTCAGACTGACTGAAGAAAAAGGTGGGGAGCTCTTCTATGGACTCACCCAAGTTCAAAAAACTCAAATCGAAGATCAGGCCCTGACCAAATCAATCGAAGTTATTCGTAACCGTATTGATGAGTTTGGGGTAACTGAGCCAGAAATTGTTTCTCAAGGTACGGATCGCATTGTGATTCAACTTCCTGGGGTTAAAGATATCGAGAGGGCCAAAGAGCTTATCGGTAAGACGGCCAAGCTTGAATTTAAACTTGTGAATGATCAAATTGGTCTAACGACTATGTCTTCATGGCTTTCCAAGGCCAAGGAAAGTGGGATCGAGTATAAGAAAGGGATTCGCTTTTCTGATTACTTGAAAACTCTTAATAACTATCTAGCGCAAGAAAAACTTATTCCGGTAGGCTTTACGATGGCCTTCGAGAAAACCGTTTCTAAGGCCACTAACGAAATCACCAATATGGTGCCCTATGTGGTTGAAGATGTCAGTAAACTCACTGGGGATATGCTTCAAGATGCCCGTGTGCAAATTGATCAGCAAAAAAATGAGCCCTATGTTTCTCTTGAATTCAAGGCCGAAGGGGCCAAGATCTTCGAAGAGTTAACTGCAAAGAATGTTGGCCGTCGTATGGCCGTAATCCTCGATGGAAATGTTTACTCAGCTCCTTCCATCCGTGAAAGAATCGGTGGGGGTCGTGCTCAGATCTCTCTTGGAAATGGTGGCTTTAATAAAATGATGAAAGAGGCCCGTGACCTTGCTCTTGTGCTAAGAGCTGGTGCACTTCGGGTGCAACTTGATTTTGAAGAGCAAAGAACAGTGGGACCAAGCCTTGGGCATGACTCCATTGCTAAAGCTCGCTACGCTTCGATTATCGGTGCTATCGTGGTCTTTATCTTCATTTTGATTTACTACAGGCTCAGTGGTCTCATTGCCATTATGACTCTTCTCTTAAACGTGGTTCTTGTGGTGGCGGCCTTGGTTGCTTTTGAAGCGACTCTAACTCTACCTGGGATTGCCGGTATCGCCCTTACCATTGGTATGGCGGTGGATGCCAATATCGTTATCTACGAGAGGATTCGTGAAGAAGTTCGTCGTGGCCTAAGTTACTACAAAGCAGTAGAGACGGGTTTTGCCCACGCCTTCTGGACCATTATCGATGCCAACATCACAACGGCCCTTGCCGGTCTATGTTTGCTCAACTTTGGTACTGGACCCATTAGAGGTTTCGCTGTGACTCTTCTCATTGGTATCGCAGCAACGATCTACTGTTCTTACTTTGTAAGTAAAATCCTTTTTGAATTCTATATGAATAAGACAGAAGGGCAGGATCTTTCGATCTAAGTTGAAGACACTATAAGGAATAATAAACTCAAGGTTATATATTATGATGGAATTTATTAAATCAGATACGAAAATTAAGTTCTCCAACCATTATATGGTGACGGCGACGATCTCCTTTCTCTTGGTTGCAGTTTCTCTCTTCGGGGCCTTTACTAAAATGAAGTACGGGGTCGACTTTAGAGGAGGGGCTGAAATTCAGGTGAAGTTTGCTCAAACAGTTGATCTCAACGATATGAGAAAAACTCTAAAGAATGAGGGCTTCAAAGTTCAAGTGCAAAGTATTGGCGATGTCGTAAACCATGAATACCTTCTTAAAGTGGCCGCGGATGAGGGAAACCTCAATGAAGTGACTGAAAAGGTTTCTGCTGCGCTTACTACAGACTACGCTTCTGCAGGAGTTGAGATTCGCAAGGTTGATATCGTGGGCCCTAAAGCCGGTAAGCAACTGCGCTTCTCTGGTTTTCAGGCCATGCTTTGGGCGTTGATCGCCATTATGGTCTATATTGGTCTGAGATTCGATTTCAAATATTCTCCTGGGGCGATCATCGCACTCTTTCACGACGTGACGATTATCCTTGGTGTTTTTGCTTTCACGGGGACAGAGTTTACCCTGCAAACGGTAGCCGCTCTCTTGGCCGTTATTGGTTACTCAGTGAACGATACCGTTATCGTTTATGACCGTGTACGTGAGCATGAACAGAAATTCTCTCACCTGCCTCTAAAACTTCAGATTGATAACGCTATTAATGAAACCCTGTCACGTACGATCCTTACTTCAGGGACGACACTCTTTATTTCGGCAATCATGTTCTTCTTTGGTGGTCTGGCCATTCGTGATTTCTTCTTGGCCATCACTCTTGGGGTAGTAATTGGTACTTACTCTTCCATCTATGTTGCTGCACCTGTTACACTTATTTTTCAACGTTTTGGTAATAAAAGTAATGAAGGGGCAGCGGAAGGTGCTAAAGCTTAATAGAGTAGTATTTCTTAGTATTATACTCTTTCTATCATCGGTTTTGAGTTTGGCTCAGACCGATGATTTTGTCGATGAAGATGATCGAGACATCGAGGCCCTCGAAGGCCAGCTTGAGAACTTTAGAAATTCTCAAGAGCAAGTCGTTCAAAAGATGTCCCCCGAGCAACAGCAACTGCAAATGCAGTTACAACAGGCGATCTCTTCTGGTGATCAAAAAGAAATTCAGGCCCTAACCAAGAAGCTCTCCAAAACGGTTAGTGGAAAACCGACTACGGCCCAGTTACAGAAAATGGTAGGCGCTTCTTTGCAATCTTTTCAATCAATGTCGGATGAGCAACTTCGCGCCCATCTTCTTACTCGCACGGCCGGTAATCCAGTGGGCGTGGCCTTTGGCCAATACCCTAAGCTTTTGGACTTTCTGGTTAAACTCCTAAGAGACCCTGTGGCCCTGCCCCAATTCTTCTCGATCCTTAATCACAAGACAAAACTTATGATTTTCTTTGCCATTAACTTAGTGCTCTTCTTTGTTGGCTTCCTTTTGAAAAAGGCCCATAAGGCCAAGGGCGTAGGACTGGGCACTCACTTTAAGCGCTGGTTTGTCTTCTTTAGTTTACGCCTCATTGTCTTTTTGGTCTTCTTTCATACGGAAGTGGGTCCCTTTTTCTTCATTGCTAGGGATACTTTTCTCTAAACGATATCCCTTGCCGCTCTTTGGTATGGCCCTTGCATTTATTTATCCCTAAATAGGAAATTCAAATCTTAATTTTATTTAAGATCCTGAAATTACTAGAAATAGGGGAAATCAATGAAGCATTTAGGACGCATCCTTTTCAGTGCATTGACCATTCTTTTTATGGCCGTACAACCTTCATACAGTAAGGCCGTAGATCCCTCAGTGACCGTCAATCCCCTAGAAGGTCAAATTGCTGAAGAAGGTCTCCTTCGTTTGAGCCTACCTTCGGTCTTAATTGAGCAAGTCCTAAAAGAAAATCTTGTGGCCGATGAGGCCAATCCTGAGCGCTACCTCAAAGAGATTACTCGTTTTGAACTCGATCCCATCCAAAAGCTCCTTATTCTTGAAGGGGTGGCGTTAGTTCCCCAAGGAGTGGTAGAAGATATGGATGCTATCGCTGGAGGAAAGATATTTACGGCCGAGCACCCCTTTCGCCTAATTGTCGAACTTCCTTCTGCCCAAAAGCTCTCCGTTACGCGCTTCTTTATCTTAAAAATTGTTGAACTCAATGTTGGTGGCCAAGACTATACCTCAGGGGCATCCCGTATTGGTGAGTTCCTGGCCACGATGCTCAATCAGACCTCTTTTATGGATTGGATCCTTAAAGATCCCGAAGCCGCTATGCCGGGAACAAATGGAGAAGAGGCCGACCCCGACAGACTCTCTCTACAAATTAAGAAGCTCTTTGATTCAAAAACCATCATGATCAGAAATCAAAGTGTTTACCTCAAATTAGATTTTTCTCAAATTCAGGCGCTTGCTCCTTATGCGCTCCTTGACAGCTTTCGCCTATGGAATGTGGTTCCTGTTCTTCTTAAAGGCACGAACCTGAGTGCTCTGCAAATTGAAGCTGGTCTGGGAATTCCCGGAGAGCGTTGGTTTCAGGCCGTGGCCGCAAGAGGAGAAGGCGATGCTCAGACTGTAGAGAGTGCTCAGAGTGAACTGTATCAACAACTGGGGAATGTCCAGGCCTTGAGTGAGGAACTCAATAGCTACGCCCTCGTAACCAAGACCAACCTTAACTTTCCCTTTTGGAAAGGTGTTCAGGAGCGTGAGCTTGCCGATCTTAAATCTGATATTGAAAAGAAAGTGGTCGCAGGCCTATCTCTAGAAAATCCAATTTTCAAGGCAAATCCTCGATGGGGCTACGATAATACTAAAGAGGAAACCAAGGCGTTTATCCTCTCTCGTCTCCTTGAGATGAAAAGACAGGCCCTGGCCGAAGCAACCATTATCTCTGGTGGAAAAGAGGGAGCGCAGATGCCTCTGCTAACCCAAAGGCTTTCGCAAAGGGCGCTTAAGCAGGGACTTCGTTTTGCCCGTGATTTTCAATTTGAAAATGAGCAGCTCTTTCCTGAGCTTGAAGTTGTTCTTGCCCCTCACATTCCTGGGGTTGTGGTACGTGGTCTTATGAATGTGGATATGAATACCTTTATGGAAATGGGGCTTGAAGGTGAGGGGATCGACTGGGGTAATCAACCTTGGCGTTTGGCCTCTGATATTTGGAATAGCGCCCTTCCTTTTGAAATCTCACTACGTTTTCATATGTTTGATAATGGAGAGATTGGACTTGATGTGAAGAATTTCTCCATCCTCTCTGGTTCAGAGCGTATGCACCTTTCTAAAGATAATGGACACGGTCACTTGATGGTAAATTGGACGAAAATGGCCATCGTGGAGGCCCTCACCACTCTTGCTCTTGAAGATCCCGCGCAAGCTCTTCCTGATAATCAAGAAGGGCAAAATCAAAATGATGAAGACCAGTATTTCAAAGAGGCCCTTCATAAAATTCAAGAGCAGGTAACGGCATACTCGCGCTACAATCGTAACCATACTGTTGATGAATCTCAATTATTGGCCATGGCCGAAATTGATATCACCAAGAATCCTTTTAATCAGGCCGGAGAAGAGGCGGTGGCCACCAAGGTTAAGTACCTCTTTGAAGAAATTGTACGCTTTGATCCCAATACTGAGCTTCTCCTCTTTAAAATTGACCCACGTTTGGTTGCAGAGAAAATCTACCATTCTGATAATGATCTTCAGGTATGGAATCTTGAGACGATCTTTGATAAAACCTTGAATCAGACCTTTGTTGAAGCTTCTGTAGGTGATGGTCAAAGAACAAAAGACTTTATCGATCACCTCTATACTCGTAGTGAGAAAGTAGATTCGGAGAACTTTATCTCTATCGATGAATCACAGGCCACAGCACCTAGTGACTTGATCACTAAAATGAGATTTTCATACTTTGAAAACTTCATCAATAAGCTCTTCTCGGATGCCGCTCAGATTCAATTGAAAGAAGTCTCAAGTGCTCTTAAAGAAAATAAGGAACAGGCCTACAATATCGTTCGTGACCTCAATATTGGAGCTACAGATAATGGACGCCTTAAAATGTCGGTAACTTTTCAGATGATTGAAAAGAAGAAAAATGGCATTTTGGCCCGTCTTTTTTCTGATGACTATAAAGTGACTCAGAAGAGTGCTCATGTAGATGCAGTGGTGAACCTATCGGTGAAATCATTAGATCCGTACAAGTCCCAACTGACCCTTGCCCCTAATGAAGTCTTCTTTGGCAATGAGGTTCTCTCTGTAGACCTAGAGGCGGTAGGGTTAAAGTTTACTGGCGACACAGGCCTATTAGATAAGGCCATCGGTATGCTTGCCGGAAATATCAACTTTAAAAAGAGCTCCCTTGCTAAGAAGGCCAAAATTCTTATTCTCAACTTTCTTAAGGGATATATCCACTCGACGGATGCAAAGAATAATGGAAATGTGCAATTAGGCGGAGTAAAGATCAACCGTTTTGCTAAGCTATTGGCCCATCAAGAAGAACTTCTTATTCAATTGAATCCCCACTTAATGAGCGTCGCCTTTGATATTCGCACGGTTGTAAATGATAACTTCAATCAAAGACCAATTGGTGTGGTGGTATCTAAGGCCCAAGATTCAATTAGCTTTCACTTTTCTACTTCAGGAAATATGGCCGCTGTCGATAAAGGGGAACTTTTGAATATCATGAAAGATTCAAAGGAACTTTTTAATAATGTAATCGCAAAGAAAAGTTACTCTACTGAAGAACTTATTATCCTCTACGATAAGGCCCTTTATAACTCTGATTTTAAAAAGCTCTCTCTCTATCACCGTTTGAACCGCGTACTACGTAACTATGCAGGAGTAAGTGACTTGGTTAAACCAGATGCTTCTGTTGTGGATGCTATCAATGCTCAAATCTATACCGACTTTGGGCTTGAATCCGGAGAATTCAATTCTCGCTTCCTCTCTGGTTCAGGAGTTGAGGTGATGTACTTTGTTTCGGCCGCCTACTTCTTGAAGTCAGGCCTGGAAAAAATTGTGGCCAAAATTGAAGAACTTGACTTGGATACTCCGTATCTTTTGGATATGAAATTCAAGGCCAAACAATTACAAGAGCGTTTTATTGACCCTCTCATGGAGATCTATACCAAACACTTTTATAAGAATAATTCAAATATGATTACTAAAGGTCCCAGCGACTGGAATTACACTTACTACTCAGATGCTCTTTATTGCCACAATGTTTACTCCATTGTTTCCAATATGACCCAAAAAAATAGAAGGGACGTGAAGGAGGACAAAGGTGAATAAGGTGATGAACCATATGAATAAGTTTATTCATTACTTTAATCTTTCTTTTGGTGTTGGACTTGTCCTTGCTCTTGCCCTTACCGTGGGACGTGTCTACTTCGGTGGACTTGAAGGTCTTGATCTCTTCTCTTCACCAAAAGTATCTCTTGAACGTATTCCTTCACAGGAAACGAATCAACCGACCGAAACGACACAGACTCAAGAGAGTGCAACTCATTCCGATGAGACTGTGGTCTATGGAGAAGTAGGACTTACCAGTGAACAAATGGCCTTAGTGGCCAAGAATATTTACCATGTGGCACGGGCCATGGATGAGAAGTATGTTGTGGCCGATGGCCTTGGACTAGGAATGTATGTCCTTCGTTATATGGCGGAAATTGGGGAATACGAAATGGCCCAAAAAGACATCCTTATACTCGTCGATGCCTTTGAAAAATTGGGAAATATGGAAGTGGGAGCAGAGGTTGATGATATCCTCGCTCAAATTAAAAAGATTCGTTTTGGGCGTAAAAATGGAAAACTCTTTGCTCAAATCTTTGCGCGCATTCCTGAGCGTGGCGTGGAAATTGCCATTAATGAAAAATCGGAAGACTCCAACTCCTCCGTTGAAGAAATTGAAAAGGTAGTTGTTAAAAACGGAGCGATCCTCTCGTTTGAAGAGATCACTAAAACCGAACAAGTTCGTGACGCTAGGAACTTCATCAAAGATCCTGTGAAAGTACTGGGAGGGATTGAGTCGCTCGTTGATGAACTCTACCAAATTCAAGATGCAGTTGCCGTTCATGTGGATCGATTCTTTATGCGTGATGATCTACTGGCCCCGGCCCTCTCTATTGAGATGGAAGGGATCTATGTGGCCATTGATACTTCAACTGTCTTTGACCATATCGATTTCAATTTTAATCGTGCTGTCGTCCTACCTGGGATGAGTAAAATCAATAGTGATGGAGAAGAAGAAAGGCTCTCTTCTTTCTTTCTGGGCGCAAAGGCCAAACTTCTCAACCTCAAAGTGAGTATCGACCAATGAAATTCTGTATCCTGATTGCGATTCTTCTATGGGGGAGTGTTAACTTAAGCTTTGCCCAAGAGGTTCTTGAAGAATCCTTTGAAAAATCTGTTGAAAAATCTGTTGAAGAAACTCTTGAAAAAGAACAACAAGACCAAATGATTGCCGAGGTGGACTCGGCCATTGACCACCAAGAGTTTGACCAACAGGAGCAAGGCAGCGAAGGCGGACTTTCCAATAACTCTTCTTTTGTTGCCGAGAGATCGAGTGTTTATGAGTTTGCCCCGGTCAATAATGAAAAATACCAACCTCGTCTAGGCCTAGGTCTTGGCTACCGCTATCTAGGTCATTTGAATAAAGTTGGTCTTGAGAAATCAATTTATCGTCAATTTTCTGCTGGGCTTTACTATGGCCGCTTCACCGGACGCTACTATGGTGCCGATAAGGATGGTTTTATTGCTGGGCTCCAGCACTATTCTCTTGAAATTAATGTCTACCTCAATGGAAGAAAGAAGGCCTTCTCTTCGGGGCCCATTTTAAAGTTAGGTACCCACTATAATCGTATGAGTGCAACCGGAGATGCCAGACAAATTGAAGTCGATGGTCAAAAGGTTATTGCTAGAGGGGAGAACAAATGGGGTCCACTTCTTGGTGCGGCCTATTTCTGGCAAGGTCCTTATATCAACCTTACTGTGGGATCAGAGTACTTTGTTCTTGGTAAGCTTAAGTCCTTTGTGCCCCTGACTGTAAGCTTAGGCGTTGCTTTTTAAGAGGTGATCTTCTAAGCTTTTTCTATGACTTCAAACCCATCAGCTTCTCATGACCTCAATGACTTCTCAGTGAGCTATTCCTCACTGACTTGTCCCTTTCATAATTTGGCCATCGAAAATGAATTGATTCAAGGAAACTTCGAAGGAGAGTCGCATCTCTTCCTCTATCGTAATGAAGCTTCCGTGGTTATGGGACGCTTTCAAGTGCCGTGGCGTGAAGTTAATATGCCCCAATTCCTCAGTCGAAATAATATGAATAAAAGTATGATTACTAATACTAAGCTGCATTTAGTAAGACGCCGCTCCGGTGGCGGCACTGTCTATCACGACTTAGGGAATTGGAATTTCTGTTTTATCCACAAAAAGCGAGAGCTTCCCCGTAAGCAGAACCTTCATTTGATGATTGATCTACTTCGTCAGGTAGACATCGTGGTGGAGGCCAATGAAAGGTACGACCTGGTCTATAGAGACCACAAGGGTGATAAGGTCTATAAAGTTTCCGGCTCTGCTTTTAAGCAGAAGAAAGACACTTGCCTCCATCATGGTACGCTGCTGATGGATGCTTCCCTTAAGAGCTTAAGGGGATGCCTAGGTTTGCCCGCGGGCTGGCAATTAGAGGGCAAAGGGGTGCGCTCAGTGCCTTCTCCTGTTTTAAATCTGGCCGAGGTTGCACCAGCTCCAGAGTTTTCTGCATGGATTGGGGCCGTTGAGCATTTCTTTCAAAAAGAGGCCCACATTTGGACCCTGGATAACTTTTCTAACGAGATGCTGGCCGAAAAAGAGGAGCTCTCCTCTTGGTTATGGAAATGGGGAGAGACGCCGGGCTTTAGTGTCCAGATTCCCCTAGGCCCCGAAAGCTCTTTTTGTTTAGAGGCCCACAAAGGCCAGTGCGTAACTGCGAAGTATCAAGGGCAGGGGACGCAAGAAATTATCCTCTGCTCCCTCGAAGCTGCTCAGCTAGGAGCACCATTGAGCGAGGCCATAAAGCAGCAATGGATTGAAGAGTTGAAATTAAATAGAATTCAAGAAATTCAATCCCTCTCTAGCGTATTGTCTTACTTCTTTTTCTAAGATTCCCTTTTTTGCAGGTCTTTTCTCTATTCAATTTCGGCCCTGGCGTCTATCATACTTTCCATGTCTTCCTCGGCCTCTCAAGAAATCCATGCTCAGCATTATAAAAACGCTCAAAAGAGTTGGCTCAGCTATATTGGTCGCAATTGGCCAGTCTATTCCCTAGGTTTATTCTTCATTGTCATGACCGATCTCTTTCAAGTTCTCGTGACTCGGTCGATGGGTTGGATTCTCGATTTCTTTGCTA
>JBFHGF010000021.1:0-16267 GCA_041583335.1 Bacteriovoracaceae bacterium | reverse complement strand
TTGGGGTTGGCAGTTAATCATCGTAGGTGCCGCCATCACTCTTCCCCTTGGAATCTCTGCCGCTAAAGAGTATGCCGAACTGGAGTGGCCACTCGATATTGCAGTTGCCGTTATTTGGGTAACCTTCGCAGTTAACTTCTTCTTAACTTTAAAGAACAGAAGAGAAAAGCACATCTATGTGGCCATTTGGTTCTACATTGCAACGATTCTTACTGTTGCCTTGCTCTATGTAGTAAATAACCTTGAAATACCAGTAAGTATGACAAAGAGTTATTCACTCTATGCCGGGGTACAAGATGCCCTTATTCAATGGTGGTATGGTCACAATGCTGTTGCCTTCTTCCTAACAACACCATTTCTTGGTCTCATGTACTACTTCATTCCTAAAGCGGTAAATCGACCAGTTTATTCTTATAGACTTTCGATCATTCACTTTTGGTCATTGATTTTCGTTTATATTTGGGCTGGTCCTCACCACCTTCTTTACACTGCTCTTCCTGAGTGGGTACAATCTCTTGGGATGGCCTTTTCTGTTGCTCTGTGGGCACCGTCTTGGGGTGGGATGATCAACGGTCTTCTTACTCTTAGAGGAGCTTGGGATCGCGTAAGAAAAGAGCCTATTCTTAAGTTCTTTGCTACAGGGGTCACATTCTACGGTATGTCGACTTTTGAAGGTCCACTACTTGCCATTAAATCGGTAAACTCTCTTGCTCACTACACGGACTGGGTTGTTGGCCACGTTCACGCCGGAACCATCGGTTGGAACTACATGATGACAGCTGGGATGCTCTACTACATGGTACCCAAGCTTTGGAAAACAGAACTTTGGTCACAAAAACTTGCTAATATTCAATTCTGGTCGGCAACCATTGGTCTTCTCCTCTACGTTATGTCGATGTGGACTGCTGGAATTACCCAAGGTCTTATGTGGCGTGCCGTTGATGAAACGGGAAAACTTGTTTATCCCAACTTCGTTGAAACGGTCATCAAGATTGTACCTATGTACTGGGTACGTGCTTTTGGAGGAGTATTTGTTCTCGTTGGATTTATCCTCCTTATCGTCAACCTCTACAAAACGATTAAAGGTGCACCTGCACAAACGACAGAAGAAGACCAATTCAAGGCCCTTCCTCTTAGTGCTCAAAAAGAAGATCCTCACGCAACTCCACACAGAAAACTCGAAGGGCTTACCCTGCTTTTCAGTGTGCTTGCCTTTGTAGCAGTTTTTATTGGTAGTGCGATTGAAATTATTCCATCCCTGCTTTCCAATAACTTCATCGCTAAAGATGCTCGAGTAAAACCATACAAACCCCTTGAGATCATGGGACGTGATATTTACGTTCGTGAGGGATGTTATGTATGCCACTCCCAGATGGTTCGCCCCATGGCCGCTGAAAAGCTCCGTTATGGTCGTGTATCTTCTGCTACTGAATTCATCTATGATCGCCCATTCCAGTGGGGTTCTAGAAGAATTGGTCCAGATATTCACCGAGTTGGCGGTAAGTACAACCATATGTGGCACTACAGACATATGAAAGATCCACGTGACGTAACTCCTGGATCCATTATGCCAAACTATCCATGGCTCTATGATGGAAAACTAAAATACAAAGTTCTTCCTAGAAAAATGAAAGTACTCGCCTCACTTGGTGCCCCGTACTCTCAAGAAGAGATCGAAAATGGGATTGAATCTGCAAAAGCTCAAGCTCGAGAAATTATGGTATCTCTCGAAGCAGACGGTGTACCTGCCAAGATGGTTGATAAAGAAATTATTGCTCTCATTGCTTACCTTCAAAGACTAGGAACTGACCTCGGTTCTACGCCTGATGAAGGTGCACCAGAAGTGAGCGAAGTAACCGAGGGAGAATAGAATGAAATCAGAAGTTCTTAGCAATATTCCGTGGCCCAGCCTCTCAATTGCAGGGTTCTTTATATTCTTACTTGTTTTCATTGGCGTTATTTATTGGACTTTCAGAAAAGGTTCAAAAGACATTTACAAAGATGCACAGAGCACCCCCTTTAATGAGGGGGAGCCTGTTAACAGGAGTTAATCAATGAGTGATAATACGAGACAAGCAGACAATGTGATTCTGAATAAAGAAGAGCATGATCTGCTCTTAGATCATGACTATGATGGAATTGAAGAGTTCAATTACCCTCTACCTTCTTGGTGGGTATGGACTTTCGTTGGTGGAGCAGTATTTGCTGTACTCTACCTCTACTTTTTTCATATTGCGGGAGCACCAAGCTTGCGTGATGAGTACTTTGCCGAGATGACTAAAGTAAACAAAGTACTCGAAGAGCAACGCCAGCTTACGGGGAACTTCGATATGGAAGAGTATAACGCATGGGCAGCGGGAACGGATGCTATGGCCAAGGCCACAGAAGTTTTCAATGACAACTGTGCCTCATGCCACCTTGAAGGAGGGACTGGTGATATCGGTCCTAACCTTACAGATGACTACTGGCTTAATCTTAAGAAAGTGGACCATGCCTCAATCTATGCCTTTGTTCGTGTTGGAAATGAAGATAATGGTATGCCTGCTTGGCAAGACCTCCTTTCAAAAGAGGAGCTCTTTGCGGCCATTACTTATGTAATGAGCGTAAAAGGTACTCACAAGCCAGGAAAAGAACCTCAAGGTGAGAAGATTATCGAATAATTTGACTTAAAACAAATCTCTTATAGGGGAATTGGAGTACAATTCCCCTATATGAGGAGATAAAAATGGCACAGAATAGATTTGAATTGCATGAAGAAAGATTGGGCACGACTGATGAAAAAGGTCACCGTGTCTATATTCACCCAGAAGACGTAAAAGGATTCTGGAGGACACAACGAACTCGCTTCTACTGGTTCTTAATTGTTATCTATCTTGTAGTGCCTTGGATTAATTGGTCAGGAAAACAAATCATTCTCCTGAATATTCCTATGAGAGAGTTTACCTTTTTTGGAACAACTTTCTATGCCCACGATGCCCCTCTTATTCTTTTACTTCTTCTTGGCTTTGTTTTTACCATGGGGCTAATTACAAGTATCTGGGGTCGCGTTTGGTGTGGATGGGCATGCCCGCAAACGGTATTCATCGACACCATTTACAGAACCATTGAGCGCTTTATCGAAGGTAAGTCCAGACAAAGACAAAAACTCGATGAGATGCCTTGGAATGCTCAAAAAGTATTAAAAAAATTGGCCAAATGGGGGGCCTTTATTTTCGCCTCCCTTCTTATCAGCCATTCCCTATTGGGATATTTTGTAGGCGCCAGAAACCTCTTTGCTATCACGACAACTGGTCCTTCTGCTCACCCCACCCTCTTCACTGTCTCTATGGTGATCACAGGAATTTTTCTCTTTGACTTTGGTTGGTTCAGAGAACAATTCTGTATTATTGCTTGTCCTTATGGTCGCTTTCAGTCCGTTATGATGGATGAAAACTCACTTGTTGTTGCCTACGATGCCAAACGTGGAGAGCCAAGACGTGGCCAAGTCAAAGACCATGCTGATGAAGGTGACTGTATTAACTGTTACCACTGCGTAAAGGCCTGTCCAACCGGTATTGATATTCGCCGTGGATCTCAACTTGAATGTATTGCTTGCACCAACTGTATTGACGCTTGTGATGAAATTATGATCAAGGTCAAAAAGCCTACAGGCCTTATTCGCTATGACACCGAAAATGCCCTTGAAGGTAAACCCACTAAAAGGTTTGGTGTTCGCGCTATCATTTATCTTGTGGCCATTACTGCTGTCTTCACTATCTTAGTCTATAACCTCCTCAATGCTGGACACCTCAAGGTTACACTCATTCGTGGAACAGGTAAGCCATACCGAGAACGCACTCTCCCCACTGGAGAGCGTGAAGTCACCAATCTGTACAAAGCGAGACTTGATTACAAAGATCAAAAAGATGTAAATATCGACTTTAGATTGAAAGATATCGCTAATAGAAATAAAGTGGAAATCATCACACCCGTAAGACCTTTTGAACTTCGTTCAGGACGCTCAAAGAAAGCTCTTATCCACTTCAAATTTCATCCTGAGTTTCTTAAGAACGGTAGTCGTAAAATTAATCTAGAATTTTATGATCAAAGTGGAAAAGTCCATGTGACGAAGGAGGTTAATCTTGTTGGACCTCTTCAATGAGTTTAACCAGGCCGGACTTGCTGGCATTCCTCTTGTAGGTTTTCTCGCAGGGCTTGGCGGCAGCCTCCACTGTGTTGGTATGTGTGGAGCTTTTGCAACCAGTTGCTCTGCAAAGTCTGGTGGCCTTGGGTTTTATAATACAGGTAGGCTCACCAGTTACACACTCATGGGTATTCTCTCTGGATTTCTAGGAGTAAGTTTTACCTATGTTTTCAAAGACCCATGGATTAGCACTCTTCCGGCCATTATTCTCGGCTTCTTCTTTCTCCTTTGGGGTTACAACTCCCTACGAGGAAAATCCACAGCTCTTAAGCTTCCAAAAGGCTTTAATAGACTCATTCAAAAACGACTAGGCAAGGTTTACATCATGCAATCAAGCGCCTTGAGATCCTTTCTCTTGGGTTCTCTATCCGTCTTTCTGCCCTGTGGTCTCCTCTATGGAGTGATGCTTGCTCTGGCAACTTTTCAAGATCCCTTTATGGGTGCTTTAGGAATGCTTAGCTTTGGTCTGGGAACTCTGCCGGCCATGGCCCTAGCACCAACGGCCATAACCAAATTCCTACGCCCTTTAAAAGAACAATGGCCAAAGCTCACTAGCTTTGGATTAATTTCATTAGGACTTATCACCATTATCTATAGGATGGTCATTGCTTATGAACAAGCCAGCTGCCACTGAAAGTAACCCTGAACTGAATGAGGGAAATGAAGCACAAAAAAATCAAGAGAAGATCACTCTTGAAGGCTGGCTCTTATACCTTCTTCTTTTTATGGTGATCATCGGATTACCCGCAGCAAGTACTATTTGGATTCTTACTGCGGCCAATGGAAACTACGTTCCATAAGTACACCCCAAGGAAAAGGGACCGCATACCTATTTCTTTCTTTTTGTTTTTAGATAATTAGCAAGGTTATTGTAGACGGCCATTTCATCATCAGGAATTTGAGTTCCACTTGTCCCCGTAAATCCAAACTCAAGATTCTGCTTATACTGGGCCAGGCATTTCGGTGCAAAGTCAGATAAGGGATACTTCTTGATACAGTTTTTCAAATAAATCTCTGAAAGGGAGTAGAAATAGCTGTGCTCTAAGTGATGATCAATACGCGCCAACCAGTAAAGGATTTGCGGTGCTGTCGCAGAAGTCGGATGAATATTGATATAACGATAAAGCGCACCCGAAGCAATAAGAAGGGTAATATCAGATGTTCCAATCTCCACTTCATCCGGTAGCGTTTCAAGATGTTTAGCAATAAAAGTCTTGACCTCAGTATCTGAACTGAGTTTTCCTCTAAACTTATCTTTCTTCCACATTTTTAATTCTTTTAGCCAGTCCCTAATATCTTCACGCAAGAAATCAGGAATCTCTTGATTATTCTCATAACGACTAATCAGACTCTCCGCTTTTTGAGGGCGATAGAAAATCTTGGTGAAAACTGTAACCATTCTTCGAAGAGACTTCTCAATCGTAAAATCAATATAGGTAGACTTATCTGACTTATGAATTTTTCTTAGTTCTTTATTTTTTTCGATTCGAGCATCAATTTCATTCTCATAGTAACGAATAGCACTCGTATAATCTCTTACCAAAAAGTTATAATCCCCGTACTCATAGTCATTACTAAAGTCTTTACGTGTAACCGTATTAAAGTTTTTGAATGAACTCGACTGTTTTCCATAAGGCAGTTGTGTATGGCAAGACATGCACATCTCGGCAGTGGCCTTTAGGCGTGTGCGAGCGAACGCTTTATTATCTGCCGTAAAATTATCATAGGTCTGTTGCAAATGTTCTTTGAGTGTTTCATAGCTGGGTCTAAAACCAGGAGTGGATATCTTCTTTAAGTGGCCTGCCCCTTGAAAGGCCGCCAAAAGATTCGCCAAATTACCTTTGATATATTCCTCGGCTTTCGGGTCATTAAATCTCATCTCATTAGAAGCATAAGGAAGAAGATTTACAAATGAGCTGAAAATTTCATTCATCGCCTCTTTAGTTGACTTATAATCTTTCGCCCAACTTGAAGATATTGAAAATAATAAAACAATTAAGCCGATCCTTGGCATATGAACTCGCTTGTTAAAGATAGTACTGAAAATAGTATAGTAGTAAGCGAGAAGTTTAGCACGCCATTATTTTTACAAAGAGAAATGGGTTAGGTCATTTCCAATAATGGCGTGCTGAATGGGACTAGGCCCTCTGTTGCATGGCCTGACTAGACTCGGACGCACACTCAACGCACACGGGAGTAAATGGAAGAGCTTTTAAACGTGACATTCCAATGTCTTCACCACAAGAGGCACATATTCCATAGCCACCCTTATCTATTCGTTCAAGAGCAACATTAATCTGTCGCAGATCATTCATCTCCATCTCATCGAGAGCATCCACAACTTCGTCATTCTCTAGCTCAAGAGATTGCTCCCCAGAGTCTGCGGAAAGGGGCTCATCTCTGTTCTTAGAAGAATGAATTTTCTCAACTCTCTCCTCTAAGATTTCTTTCTTAGCGAGAAGAGCATTCTTCATTTCGAGTATTTCTCTTTGTTTCATCGAATACTCCTTTTCTTAGTGACCAGGGTGATGGCTTGCGTGACCCAATTGTGACTCAAGTTTTGAAACCACCTGATCTATTGTTTTATACATACTGTCTGATTTGGCCTTAACAAAGAACTCATGACCACGATCTGTAACATGAAGAGTAGCAATATGTTCTTGATGCTCAACCCATCCAGTCCATTTCAAATTTGCTGTACTTGAAAGATGACGTTCGCTAAATTTTTCTAGTTTCGCGCGAATCTTGCTGTCGATACTTTCAGTATGCTCCATGTGACGGAAAGTAATTTCTAAGTTCATGCATAACCTCCAGGTTGTTAGTAGACATGTTTAATTATTATCCATTCTACATTATTGACGCTGATTTAGGCGATGCCCATAGGTGAAAGTTAACATAGAAATTACTGACAATTGTCAGTAATCCGTCATAAATTTAAATGTCCGAAAGTGTTTCTATATATGACTTATGTCATAAAGAATTTAAGATTCTGAAATTACGTTTCTCTTAATTTTCCTCAGGATAGAACCAACAACGCGGACGTGCGCCAGGTTCCCCTTCACGATCACTCTTATAAGAGAAGCAAGATCCAATTGATGGGTCCAAGAGGTCAAAGGGTAAATTAGGTGAGACCGAACAAAGTGCACCTGATTTAATTGTATCTAATCGACATTGAGGTTTGGGATGATTCATATCGGTTTCCCAAACTACCCTTTCATCTTTAACAGCAAGGCTAGGTTCATCGAGATAAGTTTTCAAACTCGCAAAAACCTTGGCCACAGAATAACCTGCAAGCAGGATTCTTGAACAGGTGACATCATTACCACAACTCACCTCTGCCGCCGATAATTCTTTAGTATCTGCAAGCTCATCCATTTTTGGACTTGAGATCGATTGATGAAAAATAAATGGTAAACACTTGGTGGCCGCATAATAGTCAGACTGGCCTTCGGCACTAGACCAACTTCTCTTCTCTGAGTAGCCGCGAAATTTCTTCGGCGCTCCTCCCAAATGATGACCTAGTTCATGACAGAGAATGGTATAAAGTCCATCTGGTGAAAGATCCGGATGACGAACCATTCCCCCAAATAAAATAATCACTGGATTATCATGATCATCCAAAGTCGCCGAAGCATTAACCTTGGGATTTTCCCAATCAAGATTAATGATGAGCTCTTTGCCCATTTGGCGGCGAACATCAGCACTTATAATTCTTTTAAAGTTCTCAATAATTTGATTGGCCTGAAACTCATTAATTCCTTCCAAGCTTAAAGCAGACTTCTTATGAGAAGAAGGAACAGGAAAGCTTAAATCATTTTCAGGAAAACAATCGGCAGACTGGGCCGGTGAAAGCATGCCCATAAGGGTAAAACTTAGAAAGAGTTTTTTGAATTGCAATTTACTTGGCTTCTTCATTCAGTACTCCACTCTATATTTTTACCGCTAATTGCCCAGTTTTAAAACCTGAGCTTGATCAGGTTATTTGGTGTGAATTCTCTCGATAGTTGATGTTTAGGCTCAGGAACAAGTCATAGCACCGGAGTTAAATTTTCTATGAAAGTTAATACAACAACAGCGAAACCACGGGAGGTTCGTCATGAAATTCAAAAGCATAGTAAAAGTATTTGCAGCATTCCTACTCATGGGGTCTTTGCAAGCAGCTTCTCCAATAGAAGTCATGGCCCCTATTGATCACGTTTATTCACCAGCTGGTTTTGACTCGAATGATAATTCACAAATTATCATTTCAGGTTACCTACCCAACCTTTGCTACAAAGCACCGCGTTCAATTGTGAAAATCGAAAATAACAAAGTGGACATCAAGGTCGTTTCTCTCAGATTTGACCCTGCTAATCCCTACTGTCCAGAAATGATTGTTCCTTTCGTTGAAGCTGTTGACCTAGGTGTGATGGATAAAGGTAACTACGATATCGTAGTCAATGGTAACTCAATTTATGAACAAAGAGCGAACTTAGGTGTTGCCCAAGCTTCATCTGATGCCGTCGATGAACATGTTTACGCAGACGTTGAGTACATTGATAAAAGCGTTGGTAACCGAATGGTTGTTTTAAAAGGGTACAACCCCAGCGACTGTTTTGTTCTCGATGAAATTGAAGTGCTAGACAACAACAAAGACGTTTACAGCATCAAACCTAAAATGAAACAAGTTCAAGAATTCTGTGCTCTTAAAATGATGCCATTTGAATACGAAATGCAGGTTCCTGACAAACTACAAGCTGACGAAGTTCTCCTTCATGTAAGAAGTATTAAAGGTCGCTCAGTGAACTCCATTTACAACAACGCCATCAATCGTTAACTGGAGTGTTAGTGGACAAAGTCAGAAACAGCTAAAGAAGGGAGTCGAAAGACTCCCTTTTTTTATGCTTTCTTAAGATCTTTGAGGTACTCGTCTTTTTCCTTGAGGTAGGCCTTATAGTGGCTGCCATATTGTTCAATCTCACTAGCAGTAAGTTCACGTACAACCTTGGCCGGACTCCCCATCAAAAACGAGCGCGGAGGATAAACTCTACCAGGAGGAACGAGAGAGCCCGCGGCCACTAGAGAATGCTCACCAATCACAGCACCATCGAGAATAATGGCGCCCATGCCAATCAAACAATGATCTCCAATCGTACACCCATGGGCCGTAACCCTATGACCTAAAGTCACATTCTTTCCAATGGAAAGAGGAAAGCCGCCAGAGACATGAAGCATAGACTGGTCTTGAATATTTGTATTCTCACCAATAGTGATGGTATCGACATCAGCACGTGCAACGACGCCAAACCAAAGGCTGGCGTGATCAGCGATAGTAATTCTTCCAATTACATCTGCACTGTCAGCAATGAAAGTGGACTCTCCAATATTTGGAACCCACTTTCCTAGCTGATAAATCGACATGGATTATTTCCCCATATGAGGAAGTTTTGAAATATAGTTAGCAAGGTCTTTAACATCTTGCTCAGACAGATTCTTGATATAAGGATTCATAACTTTGTTGATCCTTTCACCAGACTTCATATTGTTGACTTGAAGTTCAATGTACCAGTCATACTGTCCACCAATAGCAGGAGCTTTTTGAGCTTTCTTCCCTTCCCCTCTCTTTCCGTGACAAGTCATACACTTCTTATAAAGAGCGGCACCATTTTCAAGTTCAGGAGTAGTCAGCTCAACAAGAACCTTTTCCACTTCAACTTTTTCTTCAACAACTTCTTCTACTTTTGGGTGAAGAAGCTCTTCGATTTCTTTTTGTTTTTCAAGATTAGCAGCAGCTTTCTTATCGAAATCAAATTTTGCATTTGATACAGGCTGACCTTGGTAGTCCGAAATATTCATCACGATAACAAGACCGATAACAAAAACGATGAAATAAATAAGTCTGGTCATAATACGAGCACTCCTGAAAGCCCAAAATATGGCAATGGCCAAGTCGGAAATTTTCTTCGATCCGATCTAAAGGCCACTATAAAAACAATAATTTGCGATTACTAACTGAGGCCCATTGTATGCTATTGCGCAACCTCTGGCAATCGTTAAGCTACTTTGGCCACTCTACCGGTTGGCCTATTTCAAACTCTCAAAGTCATTAAGCGCCGAAGCAAAATCGGGAAACTCACGAACCAATTTCAAGTGAGCATCACTCAAAAAACCTTGTTGATTAATATGTCTAAAATGCTGCATCAAAGCATCGAAGAATCCATTATAGTTAATCACGTAACATGGTTTACTGTGGTACTGAAGCTGGGCCCAAGTCACGATCTCACATAACTCATCCAAAGTTCCCATACCACCAGGCAAAGCAAAGAAAGCATCCGATAGGTCATACATTCGCGCCTTCCTATCATGCATAGTGTCTACAACTTCCAACTGAGTCAGATTCTCATGGCCAACTTCGAGATCTTTAATTGACGCAGGGATAATACCAAAAACTTTTCCCCCACTCTCGAGACAACCATCGGCCACAGCACCCATAACTCCAATAGAAGCTCCACCATAAACGAGTCCCATATTTCTCTTTGTGAGTTCTTGCCCCAACTCTTTGGCCATCTTTGTATAGCCTTCCCCAACTCAGGAACCTGACCCGCAAAAGACACAAATATTTTTCATGGAAACTCCTTATTTCTTATAACCGTAGTAAAAGTATTCTTGATTACCAGTTTTCCCCTTAATTGAACAAGGAGAAACCTTTTGAACATCTAACCCATTTTCTAAGCACACATCTTTCACTTTATTTAAGGCTTCGTCGATGGCCACGGTATCTTTTACTATTCCATTCTTACCTAGGGCCTGCTTACCCACCTCAAATTGAGGCTTTACTAAAATGACAAATTCTCCCCCAGTCCGCAGGACTTGGGCCATGGGTGCAATCACATAAGTTAATGAGATAAAACTCAGATCCACCACCAATATATCACAGAGAGGATTGAAAATTTCCAGAGAGAGGCCGTCCCTAATATTGGTTCCCTCTAAATTGAGAACCCGTTCATCTGCCACCAGTTTGGGGGCCAATTGATCATGTCCCACATCCACGGCATAGACTTTCTTGGCCTTATGAAGAAGAGCAAATTCAGTAAAGCCGCCCGTAGAGGCGCCCATGTCGCCAACAATCTTCCCTTCGAAGGAAAGGGAGAAGTCCTTAAAGGCCCCTTCCATCTTCTGCGCCCCCCTACCAACATAGAGATGCTCTTTGTGAATTTCTATTGTCTGCTCTGCACTGCACTTCAATGAAGGCTTGGTAGCGACGACACCATCTACAGCAACAAGCCCCTCTTTAATCAAAGGCCCCGCCTGTGAGCGCGAAGAGACAAGTCCCAGCGAAACTAAAAGTTGATCCAATCTTTCTTTCATAGGAAATTATTTAATATGAGGTTTAATTTTCAGTTCAACCAGTTGCGAATCTTTCGAGTACGTGACAATGGCCGTCTCCCCTAGAGATACCACGAGAGGTTCATCAAAGAAGTCTTTAACAATTTGTCCATCGACGCCGATCACTCGACCTCGAATAATTACTTTTGAACTTGGTCCAATGACCGAACTCACTTGGGGAGTGGCCTCTTTTTTTATTTCTTTAGCTTCTTCGACCTTTTCAGGTTTTTCGACTTTATCAGCTTCTGAAATCACAGCAGCACCTGACTCCACTCGGTCATCAAAGGCCGCTCGAAGTAAAACACTTACCCCTGACTTCATCGCCAAGGAAATATCTTCTTTAGGTCGAACTTCTTCTCGGGAATGAAGCTCACTTCCTAAAGTAAGTCCGATATCGATACCTTTTTTATTGAGAACCGACACATCCAAAAAGAGTCGGGCATAGCTCGTGGAGGTATAGAGCGTCAAAATAAGAAGGGCACATAATTGAACAATTGGTTTCATATTCTAATCATAGGCTCCCTTGAATTAATTTAAAAGACTAATTTACCAATATCCCTTATCCTTAGGGACATGGATAAATGGTTTAAGATAATCGCTTGGTTGGCCAATATTGCACTATGGGTACTATGCTTGGCCCCCATTAGCTTACAGCTCCCCGCTCCTATTACTCGAGTGGATCTCTTCTATCATGCTCTCACTTATACTCTGGTGACGCTGGCTTTCTTAATGGCCTACTCTGAAAAAAGGATTCACATTGCCATCGGGCTGATCGCCCAAGGTATTCTCATTGAGTTCGTCCAGCCTTACACCGGTCGCTTCTTTGAATTCTATGACATGATTGCCAATACGACAGGTGTCGCCTTTGCTCTGATTCTGTGGCTCAGCTTTCTTGAGAAACTAAAGCTCACCATTTTCAAGAAGCTCAACCTTTCCCGCTAGAAAAACCTGTGAGTAATCCTCATTAAAAGAGATCACCAAGTCCCCACCCGGAACTTTAACTTCAATAGGAGAAGGCCAATTTTGATTCATGGCCAAACTTAAGGCAGCGGCCGTCGCACCAGTGCCACAACTCTCCGTCTCCCCCTCCACTCCCCGTTCATAGGTACGCATCTCTATCTTCCCAGGAGTGAGGATTCTGTAAAAGTTAGCATTTGCACCTTTTTCAAAGCGCTTATCATAGCGAACATGTGCGCCCATCTGATCAATATCGATATTCTCAATTTCTTCAAGCTCATAAACACAGTGAGGAACACCCGTATTGAGATAGAAAGAGGCCTTTGCGCTTGGGATAAGATCACCAACTTCAATGTCGCCAACCTGAGAGAGCTCTGTCATTTGCAAAGGATACAAATCTTCGGGTCTACCGTGATAGAGAGAACACATCGTGGTGAAATGAAACTCCCCTTTTTCATCGGTTGGAATCTTTAGGACATTATGGGCAAAGTGCATAATCGATCGGGCCCCATTGCCACACATCTCGACTTCCCCACCATCAGAGTTCAGATAGCGCATATGAAAGTGCGCCTCAGGATTTTCACTATTTTCTAGGAAAATAAGGCCATCAACCCCGGCCCCTTTGGCCCAGTTCTCGCACTTATCTTGACCAATCTGAGATAGTCTCCCATCACGGTTATCAAAAAATAAAAAACGATTACCTGTTGCCGAGTAGCGCCAAAATGAAATTCCCACAAATTTCTCCTAAAAAATGACCATTTCATATTACCACAATCGATCTCGACTTTACCAAGCCCATCATTTTAGGTTATTTTATTACTTCCCAACTTAGGGCACCATTTATGGGTCATTAGCTCAGTTGGTTAGAGCCTCCGGCTCATAACCGGATGGTCGCTGGTTCAAGTCCAGCATGACCCACCACAAAGAAAAAGCCGTCTTATCTAAGATGGCTTTTTTTATGCCCAAAAAACACTGGAGGGCTTTGAAGCATAGAAGTATGTGACTTAGTGAATCCAGCCGAAGGCGCGGCATTCACGAGCAGAAAAAACGAACACAACCATCTCTCATAGAGAGCACGTCGCCCACCCAACTTCGCAGAAAGTTTCCAAAGAGTTGATTCAGACAAGGTTATCTCTGCAAAGTAATTTGTAGAGTGCAATAGACTGGGCCCAGTCTTCTTCACACTTATGAGGGAAAAAGTACGTGGTTACTTTTGAGACTGCATGCATATAACTCATAGAGTCCCAAAAGTATCCTAGTTCCTACTACGAAACTCTATCTTTGTTTCAATAACATCATATCAACACTCCCCTAATTACTCCTTGTCCCACCTTTCATATAACTCCACCAAAAGGAGAAAACATGAACAACTTCAGAATCGACAAGCCATTTGAAACAAAACCACCACGACTAAAAGATCTCGTAAACGAACATATTATGGGTGATGTCTGGATTAGAGACACGCCATTTGGACCAGTCACTGACTCACTAAAAGTAGCGGAACATTTTGATATGACTCATCCTCATTTATTAAGGGCCATAGATAAATGTAAGAAAGAACTTGGAACAGAATCCAAATATGGATTATGTGAAAACCTCATTGAAAACAGCTATTTATCAGGGCCTATTAATAGAAAGCGCAGCTATCGTAAAGTTGATATTACTGAGTTTGGACTGACCTTACTACTGCTTTATATAAACTCGCCTAAGGCCCGCAAAATCTCAGCAGAAATCCTCTATCGCTTCTTCATCCTCAAAACCTATGTCGAAGGACTAACTGAAAATCAGATAGGAGCCCTCAAAGGATACTATCGCAAGCAGATGAAGGATTTGAAAAAACCCGTCACTACTTTTGTATGACGGGTTTTTTTGTTTCTAGGTTAACGCAGTGAAAACACCCTTAAGTGTGAAGAGCCGAAGAGCCCAATTAATCTAATAATTTGTCTTTATAAATCTTATCCAGTCGTTGCATTCGCTGAAACTATGTACGTCTATAAGTTAAAAAGTAAAAAAGACCCTAATAAAAAATACATCACTTAGAATAAAATATATTAAGATAAGGCTATTCTTGTATAAAATATAAACTTTATTACGCAGACAAGGACTAACATGAAAAAGATAATACTCGTAATGAGCCTATTATGTAGCATTAATAACTTTGCCTATAATTGTGAAGTAGTAGTTTTAAACCCCAAAAACCAAAAAACTCAAAAAGTTCCCTTTAAACTTGGAGAAAAGAAAGACTTTGGTTTTAAAAATCATGAATATCAGTGTGCCGTAACAACCAGCGAGACGAGTCAAAAAAATATAAAATCAATCAACTTGGCCTGCATTATCCCTAATACAAAGCTAGTTACAATGACCTCTGGTATTGTAGGTTTAGATTATCCAGTACCTGCGAACCTTTACCTACAAGATAGAAAGGGTAATGAAAGAAAGCTTATCATGGTATGCCAAAAATAATTTTCACCAACTCGTTACTATAATTTCTTTGATCAACTTAATGAAAATAAATATAAAGAACTACGGTTTGCAAACTCAAACCCATGTACGTCTACATCCAAAAAACTCTAGCCCAAAAAGAAACCAATCTTATTCATCAACCCCTAAAGGAGATGAGTATACCTCTGGCCATGAGTCATAGTAAGTAGGATCAACACTTATATTTCCAATGGAAGCCCAGACATGGACCTGAGACTTATCAAGCATATTGACATCAAAATGCTTACGTGGAGTCCATGCCTTCTCTAAGAATATTTTATAGGCTCCATGGATAGGATGATAGAGGTAGATCTTTCCATTCCAGCGAAGAAAGCCACTTCCCGCAGATGGGAAGCCATCAAAGCCCTGATCTTTAACATTTACTTTTTCGCCAACTCGATAGTAACCACTTTCTATAGGATTATTCGCGACAACGAGACGGGCAACATTCTTTCCTACGAATTCATTGAACTTTAAAACAAAGGCAAGAGCATAATCTCCACATTGTCCTAAGTTGCCACGATCCATCCTGCCAACAGTATATTCAAATTTTGCAGCAACTTCTTTTGCAATAGCTTCTGCTTTTTTAACTTCTTCTTCAGTAGGAGAATATTCAACAAGAATCTCTTTATTAGACTGGCAAGAACATAGAAAGAGTAGGAAAACCAAAAGTAAATTTTTCATAAATTGAACCCCAAGAATTAGGGCTTATTTTAAAGTCTTTCCTAAACAAGTGCAAAAAATAGTATTCAATTGAATAAGAATCAATGCCCCTCTCCCCACAGGAAGAGGGACAAGATTACTTAAGGAATTTTTTGAACGTTAATTGTAACGGGTACAGGATTAACCAATGAATCGTAGATGGGTGACTTTAAAGCGAGGCGTTCGATGTCTTGCTTGCTTATGTCCCCTTTGACGCGAAGGTTTACCGTGACTCCTTGGAGGCCATTTCTGACTTTGGGGTCTAGGTTGAGAAAGCCCTGGACGTCGACATCGGCTTCATAGGACGCATCGATACTATCAATATTCTTGCCCTCCGCTGCTCCTTGAAAAGCAATGGTAGTGGCCATACAAGATGATAGACTTGCCAGAGCATATTCCGCAGGGCTGGCTCCTTTATCTGTTCCCAATAGTTCAGGTGGTTCATCACATTCCAATGAATAAGCATGATTCCTTGCATACTTTTTATTCGCTTCTTCATAGCCATTAATTGTGACATTACTATGAGCACCCTTAACCCAGTGATTAGTGGCCTTAAACTTGAATTTAGCTAAATTTTTG
>JBFHGF010000020.1:0-16302 GCA_041583335.1 Bacteriovoracaceae bacterium | reverse complement strand
GTGCTAATTTCGCAACATTCCAAAGTAGTCCCATGGAAGATAATCCACGCCCAATAACAACTAATTTCAAAGACTTTACTCCTGATCCGTAGCATCTTTTTTTAGCAAACCCTTGGCACTGTCAAAGATTTTGCGTACGCTATTACACCCACTACACTAACACAGCAGGAGTAAAACCCACATGACTAAAAATGTCATTGAAGCAGAAGCGGCCAAGTTTGCGGCCATAGACACCCAGATCAGCATGAACCAAGTAGCGGCAACGCTTAATCTTCTTTTTAATGAGGACTGTACGGTTCCCTTCATTACACGTTACCGTAAAGAAGCGACGGGTGGCCTAGACGAAGAACAAATTCGTGCCATTCAAAAATCATATGAAGACTACATCGAAAGAGAAAAGCGCAGGGCCTATATCCTTGAGACTCTTGAAAAGATGGAAGTCCTCACTCCTGAGATTAAAGCGAAGGTACTTGCGGCCGATACCCTCAATCAACTTGAAGATATCTATGCTCCCTTCAAATCAAAGAAGAAAACCAAAGGACAACTTGCTGCCGATGCAGGCCTTACTCCTTTGGCCGATCTCATCCGCGAGGGAAAATTTTCACTCGAAGATCTAGAAAAAGAAGCGGATAAGTGGATCAATAAAGAAAAGAAATTTGGCGATTGGAAAGAGGTCCTTAAAGGAGCCCAATCCATTATCATGGAAGAGTTCTCCCATGATACCGAAGTAAAAGAAACTCTTCGTAACGACTACTGGAAAGACGCAGCTCTCGTTTCAAGTAAACGTGAAGGTGCTGAAGAAGTGAAAGACTGGCAGAAATTCAAAGATTACTTTGAATTCTCTCAACCTGTTAGTGAGCTTAAAAACCCTAAAGCGGCCCACCGTTTTCTCGCCATGAGAAGAGGGATGACCCTAAAGATTTTGAAAGTTGAAGTAAGCTACCCTATCGAAAATTCGGTTGGCCTTATTCAAAAGAAATACTTCCCCATTGAAGATTCAAAGACTTTTGACTTTATGATGAAAACGGCGGAGAAGGCCGTGAATACTTCTATTCACCCTTCTCTAGATTTGGAAGTGAAAGGCGACCTCAAGAAACTCTCCGATGAGTCGGCCATCGATGTATTTGGAGTAAATCTTAAGAACCTTCTGCTTCAACCCTACCTAGGGGCCAAGACAGTTCTTGCCCTAGACCCTGGGGTGAGAACGGGCTGTAAAACTGTAGTTGTGGATTCAACAGGGAAACTCCTCTTTGACACTGTCATCTATCCCCACGAACCTCAAAATGATGTCAAGGGATCACAAACGATTCTTGAGCGTTTAATAGACCACTACAATGTGGAATATGTAGCGATCGGTAACGGTACTTATGGCCGTGAGACCCTGCACTTTGTAGAAGAGAAAGTGGCCCAGGTTAAAGAAGATAAAGTGAAGGCCACACTTGTTAATGAGAGTGGAGCTTCCATCTATTCTGCCTCAGAAATTGCGAAGAAAGAATTCCCTGATAAAGACGCCACCGTAAGAGGGGCCGTCAGTATCGCACGCCGCTTTCAAGATCCTCTAGCGGAATTGGTTAAACTTGATCCTAAATCAATTGGTGTTGGTCAATACCAACATGATGTTAACCAATCTAAATTGAAGAAAGGTCTAACTGGCGTAGTAGAAGACTGTGTGAACTTTGTAGGGGTTGACCTCAACACTGCATCTGCACCGCTCTTGGCCTATGTTTCCGGTATTGGCGAAACCGTAGCAAAGAATATCGTGAAAATGCGTGAAGAGCTGGGAGGATTTAATTCTCGTGAGCAACTCCTTAAAGTCTCTCGCTTTTCTCAGAAAGTATTTGAACAATCGGGCGGTTTCCTTCGTATCTATGGTGGAGAACATCCCCTTGATGCCACCTTTATCCACCCTGAACGTTACGAAATTCTAGAAAAATGGGTCAAAGATACTGGCCATACGCTCAAAGATCTTATTGAGGACACTGATATTATCGCCAAGCTTGAAGGAGATAAAAATCTTCGTACCGAGATTGGTGAGTACACTCACGACGATATCGTAAAGGCCCTTAAGGCCCCTTCCCAAGATCCACGAACTGAATTTAAGTCCACAGAATTTAGAAAGGATATCAAAACCATGTCCGACCTAGAGCCGGGTCAGTGGTACACAGGTATTGTTACCAATATCACCCAATTTGGTGCTTTCGTTGATATCGGTATTAAACAAAATGGTCTTGTGCACGTCTCAGAGATGGCGGATCGTTTTGTAGACAATGCTCTTGAAGTACTTAAGGTAGGACAAGAAGTTAAGGCCCGTGTGATTGAAGTAGATGAAGGCCGTGGCCGAGTGGCGCTTTCCCTTAAAACAGGAGAATCTGTCCCTAAAGCAGCAAGACCTAGTGGCCAATCTCATAGTGGTAATCGCCAAAAAAGCAATCAAAGCGGCGGTGGCCGTCAGCAGAGTCAAAAGCTTAAAAATAATGCTTTTGCTTCTCTGGCCAACTTCAAAGTAAAATAAATTTCTATGACCAAAATCCCATAATATCTATGGGATTTTGGTCTTTTCTAACGAGAATCACTCTTATTTGACAGTAACTTTAGCTCAAGTTTGTTCTCTATCAATGTCAATTGAAAGTATTGCCGTCATCCTAGTAGTTAACAAAGGATGAATGATGAATACTTCAACTGAAACCCGTCAAAACTTAAATCGTCGAGAATTCTTTAACTCATTGACTGTTGCATGGATAGCATTCGGCACGGCCGCATCAGGTTTACTAGGCCTTGTTTTTCGCTACCTCTATCCCAATGTAAATTTTGAACCTGACATGGAACTCATCATTCCCAAAGAGTTTCCATTAAGTGATGGGGTCAATGAGGCATTTAAAAAATCATTTGGCACATGGATCGTTAAAAGTGAAGGAAAACTCTTTGCCCTCTCCACCATATGTACCCACTTGGGGTGTATCCCCAATTGGACTGCGGCGACTCAAACCTTTGAATGCCCTTGTCATGGTTCAGGCTACTATGTCAGTGGGGTTAATTTTAAAGGACCAGCACCAAGACCATTAGAGCGCTATCAAATTACCAAAACAACTGCGGGGGACATAAAAGTGGATAAGACCAAGGTCTTTCGCCAAGAAAAGGGACAATGGGACCATCCTAAAAGTTTTTTAAAAGCTTAGGGTATGATTTGAGTGAAGAGGTACTGGGTCTTTTCACCCTTAGAGAATTCGTGAACTTCGAAGAACTCAACTTTCTTATTGCGAGAATTAATATAAGTGCCTTTTATTTCGAGTCTGCTTAACTCCTCTCCGGGTATCCATATTTTTGAATTCACCTTCCAATTTTTTATACCCAATAAAGAGAGCATTTGCTTTTTCTTACCTATAATATCTGCGTAGACCTTATCGCCCTTGGCACTCTTCCAATCTGAAGAGTAGGCTTCTTTCTTTTGAATAGAGAGCTTATATTGCTTTTTCTGAGTACTGGAATACACCTTAAGCTCATCTCCACCATGAAGGAGTTGCCATTGAGACATATCTACGGGGTAAGATAGAGCTTTTTGAGTGAAGACTATAAATGTCAGGAGGATTTTTATCGAAAAATTACCCTTATTTGCGCCTTTTTGGCCCTTAACACCCCGCCTTGTCATAAGATATACTAGCCTCTAAATTACTATTTTTTTTATGAGGTTACCCATGGCGCCTAAGTCCTTATCAGAGACAACTCCCCCATCCGTAAAAGAAGTTTATGAGAAGATTCAATTTATTCTCGGTAAAATGCAGGGGAGCTTTCCTGAAAAGGCCGTCGTTACGGCAGGAATGCCCTATGCCAATGGACCTGTTCATATTGGTCACCTGGCCGGTACCCATATTCCCGCCGATATTTATGCGCGCTTCATGAAGCTTCTTATCGGCAACGAAAATGTTCTCTTTGTCTGTGGAACCGATGATCACGGTTCGACTTCCGAAGTGGCCGCCAAGAAAGCAGGCAAAACCACTCGTGAATTCATCGATGAAATCCATGCCTTGCAATCCAAGACCATGCAAAGCTATGGAGTAAACCTTGATGTCTACACCGGAACATCACGACCCGAAAATTATGAAACCCATAGAGACATCTGTCAGGACTTTCTAAGGGATCTCTATAACAACGGCCGCTTAGATAAGAAATCCAGCTTGCAGTGGTACGATTCAGAAATGGATATGTTCCTGCCCGATCGCTACGTAACCGGAACCTGCCCCAAGTGCGATGCCCCTGGTGCCTATAGCGAAGAATGCGATAGCTGTGGGGCCACCTATGAGGCCAAGGATTTAAAAGATCCGGTATCTAGCGTGAGCAATGCCACTCCTGTTCTAAAAGAGACGGATCACTGGTACCTCAATATGTGGAAGGCCACCGATCAACTTTGTGAATGGCTCGAAGGCAATCAGAAAACATGGCGCAAGAATCTTCTGACAGAAGTGTTAGGAACTGTGCGCCCTACTTTTGTTTTTAGCAATACTCATGAAGACAAATATAAAGAATTAAAAGAGTCCCTGCCCGCTCACAAGAGTCGCTATGCCCCTGGTAAGAAAGTGGCCCTTACTTTTACCAAGCTCGCCGATTTAGAGGCGGCCAAGGCACAGCTTGAGAAAGAAAGCTTTGACGTAGAACTTCTCGATGGCTGGGCCCATCGATCTATCACTCGCGACGTGAGTTGGGCCATCCCCGTTCCTGAAGAGATTGATCCTTCCATGAAGGGAAAGACCCTCTATGTATGGCCAGAATCCCTTATTGCTCCGATTTCCTTCTCTAAGTTGGCCCTTAAAAATAAAGGAAGAGACCCTAAGGACTCCGACCTCTTTTGGAAAAACCCAAAGGCCGGCCGCTATCAATTCCTAGGACAGGACAATATTTTCTTCTACGTCCTCATGCAAGGTTCGATGTGGCTTGGTACTCAAAAAGATCCAAATCGTTTACCTATTGAAGGTGAATACCAAATGACGGATATCTTCAGTAACTACCACCTCCAAATCAATGGAGCAAAGATGTCCAAATCAAAAGGTAACTTCTTTACCGGTGATCAGTTGATTGGGGAGATGGGATATCATCCTGATCAAATTCGTTACTTCCTCTCCATTCTTAGCCTTACCGAGAAGAATTCTAATTTTGATGAAGAAATTCTCAAAGAGAGAAATAAATTTCTTGCAGGTCCTTTGAATGCGGCCTTTGAAAAGCCTATTTCTGCTTGCCACTCTAAATTTGGTGGCATTATCCCTGAGGGTGACCTCATTGGTAAAACGGCCAAAGAAACTCAAAAGCTGATACCGAACTACCTTAAGATGATGCAAAAAGGTGATTACGCAAAAATCCTCTTTGCCATTGAAAATTACGCTCGCGTGGTCAATGGACTCTTCAGCGTCTATAAGCCTCATGATGATCGCCACGATGAAAAAGAGAGGGCCGATGCCCTTTACTCGTGCTTCTATATTTTGAAGAATGTGATGATTATGCTCTCTCCATTTGCACCCTCTGTGATGGATAACTTGCGCCAATCACTCGGGCTCCCCTCTGACGTTCTTGATATCAATGAACTGGGCATTCCTCTAGAAGCCGGTCATAAGATTGGAGAGCAAAGGGACTTCTTTCCCAAAGTAGAAGAATAGTTAGACTTTAGTATATTGAATAAAAGAAGAGTCCCTCCGAATGAGGGACCCTTTAATGCTATTTAGTTAAAAAGTTTATCGTAACTACAGTCTTTAACTTGGGCCAATTCAACAATCTCACCACTTACAGTCGTAAAGAATCCTTCAAGCCCTTGGTGCCAAGATTCATGATCATGGAATACTTCAAAGAAAGTGGCCTCTTCAGAAGAGATGGCCGCAACTCCAAAATTTCCAGCACCATCATTTGTAAATGTGCCGATATCGAATTTTGAAACTTCACCTGTTCTTTGGTTCTTCACTTGTACAAAATCACCTTCTTTTAACTGAACCTCTTCTTGGCCTAAAAGGTAAGAGTCATCAAAAGAGCGATCAGAAATCGTTACGGAAAACTCGAAGTGGGCAACCTGACAAGCGGCCTGAGATCCAATGGAAATGAGAAGCGCACAGAGCGCAAGAGTTGATTTAAGATTTAACATAGGGTCCTCTTAAGTTGGGTTTTAGGGGTTTTTAAGCGCTAATTTAGCAACGTTCTGGATAAAATGCTCTAACCCTTGGAAATTTTACTAGAAATGTCATTTTCATAAACATTCGACATTCTAAAGTAACGTAATTTAAATGATTTATAGAGACCGTCACTTATTTTAGGCATCTCTTCTCAATATCCCAACGAAAGTGTCCGATAATATTTCTAATAAATAGTTGAATTCAAGGCAAATCGATATTTTTGAATATCCCTTTGCGATAATAATAAGGGCCACCCCTTTTAAAATAAATAAAACCGATAGGATTTGTAAAACCTAGGAATCACCAATGAAGCACAGACCGTTTATATTTCTCCTGATCGCTTTCTTTCATATCATTGAACCGTTGATTAAATTGGCCTACTTCAAGGCCATCACACCCTTTAGTTTTGCAACCATTATATCTAATATTTCCCAAATCCATTCTTTCAAAGAGATTCTAGAATTTTGGTTCCTCTTTCCTTTAGGCGGACTTGCTCTTCTAGGAGTGAAGAAATGGAGTTATCCTATTTTTGTTGGGGTACAAATATACAATATCTACGGCCACCTCACTTATGAGAAATACACTTGGCCCTATGTGAGTGAAATCCCCTTTGCTTCGGGGCTAATTCTCCTTTTTATCAATTCTTTAATTATTATCTACTTCGCTCTTCCCGATGTTCGTCGTCCCTTCTTTGATAAGACTATGCGTTGGTGGGAAACACGAACTCGTTACGCGATGAAGATTCCTGTGACCTTCACCTACCACAACCCCAACACTCTTCTTGATGGAGTGATTGAAAATATCTCGGAGACAGGTGTTTTTATCAACCATAAGAATATTATCGATCTCGGTAGTGAGATTAAACTTAATATCAATTACAATGACCTTTCCATGTCCATTAAAGGAAAGGTCGTCGCCCACCACGCCTTTAAAGGACAACGGGGTATGGGAGTCCAGCTTGAATTTGAAAATATTTGGGAAAAACTCTATATCCGAAAAATGATTGGAGAAATCCGTCGTGACATCAAAAAGCAAAGCAAAGTTCAAGTGGCCGCAGCTTAAATATCGCTATTCAGATATCAGAAATCAAATATAAAGATCAAAGCGAACGGCCTTACTCTCCCACTGAGCATTAGGGCCGGCCATCAACAACTCCCCCTTCGGAGGTCGCTTAACGACTAAACGATTCGTCTTACCTCTAAGCTTCAAGGCCATGTCCTTACTGTCATCAACCTGATCCTTTAAAAGAGCATGAAAGAGGCTCATCTGCTTATTACTCTTGGCCTTCCTCTTGGTGCCATCATCAAACATGGGATCATAATAGACAGGACAATTCCAATTCACTTCATCATCACCATAACTTCCATAGTAGATCTCTAAGCGCCCTTCAATGGCCTTGGGTTGATCTTTGAGCCAAGAATACTTTAAGAGTAAGAATGTGGGAAAGAAGCGCTCATAGGCCCTTACATGCAGTCCCGCCCCCAATAGGTAGGAACAATCTTGTCCCGTTCCACAGGTGGCGTCGACTACCCACTGCCCAGCAGTGGCCCCCAAGGCACGCAAGAGGGGTGACTTTTTAAAGCTAAAGTTCTCACGGGACCAAAAATGGAGGTTTCGCTCCCAAGAGAGGTTAAAGGGTTTTTCTCCCGGGGCAGCAATAAAATAGAGCTCTCCATCTTCATCCAGATAGAGGCTACCGCGCTCCAAGTTCTTCAAACCCTCGCAAGGGGTAAATTCGAGGCGTTCATCGGTATTTTCGCAGGCCTTAACTAATAGATTTTCGTAATTTTGCAAGGCGCATGAGGGGTTATAAAAAACTTTCCAATTCATAAGACCATTCTACTAGAAACACCGTGGTAATTCATGGTAAAAAGATGCGCAAATTATTAATAATTAAAGACTATATTGCGAAGGCCAATTATGAGCACCACCACACATTCGCCATCTGATGGAGGGCAATCTATGAGTTCAAAACAAACTCCCACTCTCAACCCAGAAGTACTTGGACGACTCCCTTACAACCCTTACGAGTTGGCCCGTGAGTTAACCCCAAATTACATCAGCGCCACAGAAGAAGAAATTCAATCCATGCTAGAAGTTGTAGGCAATAAAGAGCGCAAAGATCTCTTTGCTCACCTCGATGCTCAAGACCTCTTTGATCAAACTCCTGATATAGGAGCTGCCCTGGCCTATGATGATCTTGTGGTTCATCTCGAAACCATTGCCCAGAAAAATAACTTGGCCTCTACATTTATTGGAGATGGTCTTAAGTGGGGCGCCGTTCATCCTATTGTTGAGCACGTCTCCAATATCCGTGGTCTCACCACCGCCTACACTCCCTATCAACCGGAACGCTCTCAGGGAACTCTTCACACTTTGTGGCTCTATTCAAGTGCCCTGGCCCAAATCACAGGTTTTGAGGCCATCAATGCCTCTCTCTATGAACGCTCAACAGGACTCTTTGAAGCCCTTAATACGGCAGTACGTATTAAACGCAATCAGAATAAAGTTATTGTCAGTGAAGGAATTTATCCAGGAGACTGGGAGGTTCTTGAAACCTTGGCCCTAGAAACTGAGCTTGAAATCATTAGTGCTCCTCTTTCTCAAGATGGAACCATCGACCTCGACAAACTTACGGAACTTTTATCCGCGGGAGATATCGCCGGAGTGGCCTTCCCACAAACCAATAGTCTGGGTCTTCTTGAAGATGTGCATACCCTGACCAAAATTATTCAAGATGCTGATGCCCTTGCCATTGGAATTATCGACCCCCTTCTCTATGTTACAGGAGGACTCACTCCTCCCGCACAGTGGAATGAAACAGGCTGTGACATGATCGTAGGAGAAGCTCAACACTTGGCCATTGGTCCCAACTTTGGTGGACCTGGTCTCGGACTCTTTGGTATTCGCTACAATGAAAGTAATAAAACTAATATCCGCTCCACTGCGGGGCGCTTTGTAGGAAAGGGAAAAGATCAATCAGGGGAAGAGTGCCTGCTTATGGTGCTCTCTACTCGTGAGCAACATATTCGTCGCGAGAAGGCCACTTCCAATATTTGTTCTAACCAATCTTTCTTGGCCACATTAGTGGGGGCTTCTCTTCTTGGAAAAGGAGAAAAAGGCCTTAGTGATTCTCTTGCCCGTGCTCGTGCTCATGCTCTTGATTTTGGACGCTTTATCGCAGAAGAAACCGCTTTGAATCTACTCTTTGAACATGGGATTTTCTTCAACGAAATTTCAGTTAAACTTCCAGCGGCCACAGATGTTGCGGCCCTTATAGATCAGGCAGCCGACGCCGGTATTCATCTTGGGGTTGATGTAACAGACAGAACCATCGATAAGACCAAAGCTGTTATGTTCTACTTCAATGATGCTCAAAGTGATGAAGATATCTCTAAATTACAAAACTTTCTAAAAACGAAATTTCCGATCAATGGTGAAAGTGAAGAAGTAACACTTTCTGAGTTGCCTGAAGACTGGAAACGTAAAGATGCCGTTGGACTGCCCAATATCGAACTAGAGGCGCTTAAGGCCTTCTACGATGAATTAGGCCAAATGAATGTAAGTCCCGATGATGCGATCTATCCTCTAGGAAGTTGTACCATGAAGTATAACCCCTACATAAATGATTATGCGGCCGGGCTAAAAGGCTTTACCGATATTCACCCGCAAGCACCTTTAAAAGATGCGCAAGGTTGTCTCGAGATTCTCTATCAAACACAAGAGCTCTTTAAAACCATCACAGGTCTCAAAGGCGTAACCACCCAACCCGTGGCCGGTGCCCAAGGTGAGTTAGTCGGGATTAAAATGTTTCAGGCCTACCACCGCGATCGTGGCAATGGTGATACCAAAGATATTATCCTTATCCCTGCTTCGGCCCACGGAACCAATCCCGCCACAGCGACCATGGCCGGATATATCACCAAAGGTGCAGGAGATAAGAAGACTGGAATCGTTACCGTCAACGCCAACCCTCAAGGGGAAATTGACTTTGACCAACTTAAGGCCCAAGTGGAAACCTATGGCCATCGCATTGCCGGTATCATGATTACCAACCCTAATACTTCTGGTATTTTTGAATCTCGCTTTAGAGAAATAGCAGAACTCATCCGCAGTGTAGATGGTCTCGTTTACATGGATGGGGCCAATATGAATGCCATCGCTTCATGGCTTGACCTCGATAAACTCGGTGTCGATGCTATCCACAATAACCTCCATAAAACATGGACTATTCCCCATGGAGGAGGTGGTCCAGGGGATGCCATTGTGGCGGTAAGTGAAAAATTGGTGGATTACCTACCAGGGCCTCAAGTCGAAAAAGATGACAATGGATTATACACCATACGAAGACCTGTAAAATCCATTGGCTCCTTTCATCGCCACTGGGGTAACTTCGCTCACAAGATAAGAAGCTACACTTATATTAAGGCCCTTGGTTCAGAAGGGGTAAGAGAGATGGCGGCCATTGCCGTACTCTCGGCGCAATACCTCTATGCAAGATTGCAAGGTCTCTACCCGACTCTTCCCGCAGAAGCGACAGAAGTCACCCGTATGCACGAGTTTATCCTGACCCTCTCTAAGGAAACATTTGACAAGGCCGTGGCCGCAGGAACACCAAAGGCGACCGTCATTGCCAAAGTGGGAAAACTCTTTTTAGACTTTGGTCTGCACGCCCCAACCGTTAGCTTTCCCGAGCCCTTTGGCCTTATGGTAGAGCCTACTGAATCTTTCTCTAAGAAAGAGCTCGATGAATTCTACGATGTACTTGTTACTATTAAAGAACTTCTTGATGAAGCTCCCGAAGTGCTTACAACTGCACCTCACTTCACCCCGATTAACAAAGTAGATGAAGTAAGTGCCAATAAGAATCTTGTGCTCTCTGAGAAAATCACCGAGCTTCCTAAGCTGCAAAAGAATATCGTCTCACCTGGTGTTCTGATGGAAATGGGGGCGGCCCAAGTGAAGCATAAAATTATAGAGGCCCACAAGAAGGCCATTAAACACTAAGCGCTAAGTATCAATTAAGAAGAAGGAAGCATTTTGAACGATAAGACAACACCTCGCTGTACGTTTGCGATTATCTCCCACCCGGATGCCGGGAAGACCACCATGACAGAGAAGCTGCTATGGTTCGGTCGCGTAGTAAGAAAGGCCGGTATGGTAAAGTCCAAACAAGGCGACTACGCAAAGTCCGACTGGATGGAGATGGAAAAAGAGAGAGGAATCTCCATTGCGTCTTCTGTGATGAGTTTTCCCTATCGTGACCGGGCCATGCACCTTCTTGATACTCCGGGACACAAAGACTTCTCTGAAGATACGTACCGCACACTTACCGCCGTCGAATCTGTTCTCATGATGATTGATTCGGCCAAGGGTGTGGAAGAGCAGACGAAGAAACTTATGGAAGTATGTCGTATGCGCGACACTCCCATTGTGACGTTCATGAATAAATTTGATCGCGATGCCATGGATCCCTTTGAGCTCATCGATAATGTTGAAGAGATTTGCTCTATTCAATGCGCTCCCATGACCTGGCCCATTGGAGATGGAGTAAACTTCAAAGGGGTTTACGATATCAATCATAAGTCGATCACCCGCTTCAGTGAAGAAAGTGACCCCAATGAGCCCGATATTATCGATGCCAGTGATCTGAACGCTCCAGAAGTGGTGGGCTACATTGGAGAAATGCTTAAAGAAAAACTTGAAGAAGATCTGCAAATGATCACAGAGCTTATGCCAAGTTTTGATAAAGAAGAATTTCTGGCCGGAATTCAAACTCCCGTTTTCTTCGGAACGGCCTTACACAATTTTGGTGTCAAAGAAGTCTTAGATGAATTTGCCACCATGGCCCCTGGACCCCTTGCACGTGAAGTTCAACTTCCACCTTTTAAAAGTGATAGTGAAACAAAAATTCTAGAACCTAGTCATACTAAGTTTTCAGGCTTCATTTTTAAGATTCAGGCCAATATGGATAAGCGCCACCGTGACCGTGTCGCCTTTATGCGAGTCTGCTCTGGACACTTTAAACGTGGGGATAAGCTCTTTCACGTGCGTACCGGCAAAGATATTAAAGTGGCCACTCCCCTTATCTTCCAAGCGCAAGATCGAGAAATTATAGAAGAGGCCTTTCCAGGCGATATCATTGGCCTGCACGACACAGGAAAATTTCAAATTGGCGATACCTTCACCGAAGGTGAGTCCTTTCAATATACGGGAATTCCCTCCTTTGCCCCTGAAATTTTTCAAAAAGTGATCCTCAAAGATCCGATGAAAGGAAAGCAATTGGACAAAGGCCTCACTCAACTCTCTGAAGAAGGAACGGTTCAGGTTTTCACTCGTCACAGTGTGAATGAGAAAATCCTCGGGGCCGTAGGTATGCTGCAATTTGAAGTGGTCAAGGCCCGTCTCGAAGATGAATATAATGTAATTGGTGAGTATCAAGGCCACTCCCTCTCCGGAGTACGCTGGCTGCGCTTTCCCAATGAGAAAATGAAGAAGGACTTCATTAGCTCCAACTCGATTAATATCATCTACGACCATAAGCAAAGGGTTTGCTTTGGCGTAAAGAGTGAATGGGACCTCAAGTTGGTACAGGAAAAATTTCCAGAAGTAGAATTCTTCAAGAACTCTGATTATAAATAGCTCAATGTTCCCTATGCAGAACGTTAGTTTGACTTATCAAACTTGCGTTCTTATAATTTGGCACCCCAAATTCATACCATAGGAGACTTTAATGAAATCATTATCAATCGCCGCTATCACCCTTTGGTGTACGGTCTCATCATGCATGGCCTTGAGCTATAATGCCCCTACCCTCATCTTCAATTCCTCGGCCGATCAAGGCCACCATATGCCCCCCAAAACGGTTTTTACCGATCGTTCTCCATCCATCAATGACAATGGAGAAATGGCCATCACCCTAACTCTGGTTGGTGGTTCTTATGATTCAGCAATATGGGTGAAGTCCCATCTTCACGAAGGCGTGCTCATTCGAAGTGGTGCAAAGGAATCTTTTAGTGATGTAAAGATCAATAACCAAAGTAATCTGTGCTTCACCCATCAAACCCTAAATGGAATCAAAGGTGTATACACCGCTTCAGATGATAACCATGGTAGCTACCTCTTAACTGATCATATGAGTGACGATGAATTCTATGCATATTCATCGTTTAGTAACCTCACCTATAATGAAAAAGAAGAGCTCCTCTTTACGGCCAAGAACTTCAGAGGTGACGTTGGTATTTTCAACTATACACCGGCACAAAATGGCCAAAGTATGATGGAATTAATTGAGCTCCAAAACCAAAGATCATCCACTCCCAAATCATTCCTCTTTGCCCCAAGTTTTAATGACCGCTCTCAAGTGGCCTATAAAGCAAGATTTGGAAATCGAGGGGAATTAAATGAAGAAAGGCCCGATAAAATCCTTCTGTTCACAGGAAAGCAAAGAGAAGTATTGGTTGAGGATAGAGATAGTAAACCCACTTCCCGCTGGATTTCTTTTCGCAATAGCATCTCATTAAATAACCGTGGGGCGATTGCCTTTATTGGTCAAGATGATGATGGAGAAAAACTAGTATTAAGAGAAAGTGAGGGAAGAGAAATTATTTTAGCAACGGCAAAAAAAGAGATCAAAGACTTTAGTTTCTTCTCACTCAAACTCAATGATAAGAATCAAGTGGCCTTTCGAGCAAGAGACCGCGAAAACCGTCATGCTATTTTTGTCGCCGACAAAAAAGGAATGACACGAGTACTCACTCAATTTGATGAGATCACCACCCCTTGGGGTAAGTCCCTCATCGCCTATGGCCCTCATATTCCCTTTGGTGGAAATATTGATATGAATAACCACGGCGATATCATCGTCAACACAGGCCTGGCGAATTTAGACAATAGTGATGACCATGGCAATGGTGTCGTTGTGATCTACGCCAAAAGATAATTTAGAGAAACTGATTGGCCAACTGCCCACAGGCGGCGAGGATATCGTCGCCCTTGGTGGTGCGTACCATGGTTCTCACTTTGTGTGCGACCAGACGCTCTTTAAAGGCGACAATGGCCTGATCCGAAGGTCTCTTAAAAGGCGACTCTGGGTAGGGATTAAAAGGAATAAGATTCACGATAGAGGGAAAGCGTGTAACGATCTCGGCCAGAGCATCCGCATGCTTGAGAGAATCATTGTGATCACCTAGTAAGAGGTATTCAAAGTTAATGCGCTTGCGATGATGCCAAGGATACGACTCGAGTACTTCTATCAGTTTGTCGATTGACCACACCCTATTCACGGGCATCACTTCTGTCCTCTCCTTTTCAAAGGGAGAATGTAAACTCAAGGCAAGGTTAACTGGAGGAAGTTCGGCCCAGCGCTTAAGGCCAGGCACAAAGCCCACAGTTGAAACTGTAATCTGCTTGGGCCCAAGAGAGAGCCCCGGATACTCGAGAAAAATTCCAATGGCCTTTTTGAGCCCATCGAAATTATGAAGAGGTTCGCCCTGACCCATAAAGACAATATTCGGAGTTTGTGGGTGACCAAAGCGTGCTTGGAGGTCATGCCAGACATAGAGGTACTGGGCCACAATTTCATGAGGTAAGAGGTTACGGGTTAGGCCCTGGGTTCCGGTGAAGCAGAATTTACAACCCATGGCACAGCCCACTTGGCTACTGAGGCACAGGGTATACTTCTTATTGAAAGGAACAGCGACGGATTCAACTTTTGTTCCATCTTCCAATTGGAATAGATACTTAATGGTCTTATCAGCGGCCACCTGAGCTTCAATCAGTTTAAGTTCTTCATAGGAGAACTCTTCATTAAAGGCCCTTACAAGTTTGGGTGAAATCTCGGGATCATCAGCTAAGGGGAGAGACCACTTTCGTCCAATAACTTGCGCGATCACTCTTTTATGAGGGCCTAAACGTAGGCCTTGATCTGTCCACCAAGAACAGAATTCGTCATAGGAAAGGGAGAGCAGAGGTCGTTTCGTCATATGGCCAAATATTGCCTAAAAATGACCTCTTTGTCATCAGGGTATGTCTTCATAAAGGTTGAGAGTCGGTAAAAATTAACAAAAAAAAGGCCTATCTCAAAAGATAGGCCCGACTTATTTATTTTATTTAATCTTTCTTAACTTTCTTTTTAACTTTCTTCTTTTTCTTCTTGGTTGCTTTAGCGCCTTTTTTCTTTCTCATCTTCATCACACCAAAGGCAACGGCCGCTGCAAGTAATCCATAAATAAGAAGGTCATCGTTACCAGAACCATCCGAACTACTGCGTTTTCTGCCTTCTCCACCAACGTCAAAGGAGCGGGCCGAATCAGGAATTGGAACAGCATCAAGGAGGTCCCCCTTATTGCCTGCAAGTTTAAAATCAGTGGGCTTAACATTCTTTTGTCTGAAAACTTTGAGGGTAGAAATAATACTTTCAAAGAGTTCTTGGTAGGCCGAGTAGTGGTCCTTCGCAACAGAGAAGGTTACAGCGATCCCCAAATCTTCCTTTACCGTGGCCATATAGCGTGTGTAAAAACCAGGCACCTCAGAGGCCATATGAAGGGAGTCTACCCACTTTTGATTATTCACATCATTAAGCTTGGTGTACTTCGCTTCGGAGACTTGAGTCTTTCCCCCAGGCAGAGTGAAGGTTTTTGATTTCTTGAGATAAGCTTGGTACTGAGCAAGACTATCTTGCGAGCCGCGAATTTTTGCCGCCAGAATAATAATCGCTTCTTTCTTACGATCTTTATTACTACTTTGGCACACCCACTCCGTTCCCTCTAAAGCACAGTCCCATCCACTAGGGAGTTCGAATTCACAATACTGAGAAGTAAACTTTCGTGCATAGGCCGATGGCGCAAACATGGCCATGGCGAGAATCATTAATTTAACCTTATGCCCTATTCTAGGGACAAAACTCAACTTCATACAAGATATCCTTCTTAGTGAAATCGTAGCATTACTATAACCTATGATCTTATTTTAACCTAAGTCCAGATAGTTACAAGTTTGAAAAAAAGACCATTTAGTAGGCATATTTGTCCGACTAATTTCATTTGGCCAGTTGGGCACGTCCCGTGAAACCCTTGTGGACATCCTTCTTAGTGTATTTTTTGACGATTTTAACGATAGAGCGGTTAAGGCTTACCTCGTAGACAATTCCCGAAGC
>JBFHGF010000019.1:0-16313 GCA_041583335.1 Bacteriovoracaceae bacterium | reverse complement strand
TGTGCTACCCGAAACCTCACCTGACAAAGAGTGATCAACTTAGTCTCTCTTTTAAAACTTCGTACGGGGTCTTACCAGAGTGAGACCCATGCGGTCTAGAGAAATTATAAAATTGTTCCCAATGATCCAATTTTTGTTTTAAATCCTGATCATCTTTATACTCTAAAAATTGATAAAACTCTTCTTTATCTGTCTTATGTGATCTTTCTACCTTCCCATTTAAATGTGGAGATGCTTTTTTTATGTAAACATGCTCAAGGCCTTGGTCATGACAATGCCAATGAAAAGTGGCTTGAAACTCACTTCCATTATCAGTTCGTATCTGTTTGATTCTAAAAGGAAATTTTTCTATTATATGATCTATAAAGTTGATGGCATTAGATTGGGTGTGGCGACTATATATTTTTAGGCAGCGAACTCTTGTTGCATCATCTATTGCTGTGTACTGATACCTTTTAATTTTATTCCCATTTCGCTGAAATATACAGATTTTGACATCAACTTGAACCTGATGGCCTGGTGTTATTTTTTCATATCGCTTATAAATTGGACCGGGAGAGCGTCTTTTATGCCTTGGCAGGTACTGCATTTTATTTCGTAAGAGAACACTTCTAACACCACTTTGAGAGACTCTCATATTGTAGTAGCGAAGTAGATACCATGAAATTCTTTGTGGGCCTAGGTTATGGTCCTTGCGAACTTGAATAATCTTTTCTTCTATTTCTTTACATATTCGAATTGATGGATTCTCAGGGCATGGCTTAGAATTGATTAAGGCCTTCTCTCCACCATCACGAAACTGCTTTTTCCAGCGATAATAAGTATCTCTAGAAATACCATAATGGCCACAAAGCCGAGTTATATTAAAATCAAACCTTGCTAAATCATTTAATATTCTTGTTTTTCTTTTAATATCCCGATGTGATTGAGATGACATAAAACCTCCTGACGAAATGAACCTTATTGGTCACTTATCGTCAGACGAGGTTGGAACTTTCACAAAAGATTAAGGCAGGAATTAGGTGAAAAGGAGAAAGAGCAAAAAATTATCGAAAATGCATTAATGGCCAATATTGGACGCATGAGTGCAGGGCTTTCTCATCAATTCTCAACCCCTATTTCTGTATTAAGTACCTCCCTCGACTTGCTCGAGGATGATCTTAGGTCAGAGCAATTAGGAAAGCATAAATCACATCTGAATATCTATTTTAAAAATATGAGAGAGACATTAAGTGACATGATTAATCTCACCACATTTATTAAGCAGCTCTCTCGTGTGGGGGCGAGAAAAATAGTAGATCAGCAAGAGTTTGCTACTTTAGTAGATGTGATTTCTCATAGCTTAGGAGTTTCAAAGCAGAAGCTTCACAACGCAAGTGTCAATATCACTTGGGAGCCTAAAGATTTTTGCGACCAAGTGTACGGAAACCATCTCTTGCTCTCACAAGTTTTTCTCAACTTAATTGAGAACTCTCTATTTGAATTGAAGAGTTTACAAGAGAAGTGGATTAAAATATGGGCGGTAAAAAGTGAAAAGGAATTGCTCATTTATTTCCAGGACTCTGGAATAACGCCAAATAAAGATGTGTGTTTTGAGATGTTTACACCTTTTTTCAGTACAAAAGACCTTTCTCAAGGCACTGGGCTTGGCCTTGCCCTTTGCAAAGAAATTCTGAATAGCTATAATGGAGAAATAAAAATTATTGGGGGCGAGGTGCATACTACCTTCTTGATTACCCTCAAGGTTAAAGTTTAGGTTTAAGGAATTAGAGTTATGGATTCGATCTCAAATAAGAATATTCTCATTATCGAAGATGACGATAAACTGAGGTTCAATCTGGAAAGGATGGTTGAGTCTCTTCATCATCAGGTCTCAGGTTCTTTTCCTAACGCTTCTGGTTACTTTGAAGAAATAACGTCGAAGCTTGAGGAAACAAATTTAATCCTTCTCGATATCAATTTACCTGGTGAGTATAACGGAGTTGAATTTGCCAAGAAAATAAAGGACGACTTCAATATTCCGATTCTCTATGTTACAGGAAATGTTGAGGAAGATACTTTTATTAAGGCCAGTGAAGGACGTATCTATGGTTATTTACCAAAACCTTTTTCGAAAGTTCAATTAGAGTTCGCAATGAAGATGTGTCTGCTGCGTTTTAACTTTGAAAATGAGGCGCGCAAACATTTCAAAAAAATAAAAGAAAAAGAAAAGCTGATTCAGATTGGAGAGTTTGCCGGAGGCTTTGTTCACGATCTCAATAACTTCAATGGCCTTATCATGAATAGTATCGACATGATTAACCATATCGTAGGGACTAGGGAAGAGGGGCCTTTTCTTCAAATTCAAGACTATGCTAGTAAAGGTAAGTTAGGAACTATGAAAATCAAACAGCTTTCAGATCGTTACCGAAAAATCATTCTCAACCAAAGAAATAAGAAATTTGAAACTATCGATCTCAATAGTTTACTCAATGATGTAATTCGCTTTTTTGATCATAAATTACAACAACATAAAATAGAGCTATATCTCGATATTGAAGAAAACCTAAGGATTGAAAGTAATGAGATTATTCTAACACAAAGTATTGTTAATTTGGTAAGCAACTCAATTTACGAAATAGTGGAGAAAGATATAAAAGAGCGTTGGGTTAAAGTAAAGGCCTATACTCAAGATAATAAAATATTGATTGAAATTTCAGACTCGGGACCAGGTATCGACTCTAAGATCGTTAATGATATTTTTGAATTTGGCTTTAGTACAAAAGAGGAGTCTTTAGAAGAAGGATCCGGGCTTGGTCTAAGCTTTGTTCGAAATAATATTCAAAATGAGCTAAAAGGTAGAATTGAGCTCTTAAAAGATCTCGAGTACACAACATTTCAAATTCAGTTACCAGCGTAGTTTGAGCGTAGGAAACTAACAAAAACTATCTTAAGGCGAATCTAATACGATTCTAACTTACAACTTATAGCTAATTCCTTTAAACTATACTTATCTTAGTAACGTATTCCAAGGATGAGGATGCAGAACTTTGCCCAGGCGCACACGCCAGAAACGTTGGAAGTGGACGTTGATCACTTCACCGCATTGTACGCAATGGCGCTACAAGGAACCCTACCCCCCGAAGAAGAAGACGAGATTTTAGAAGTTGCATCGCATTGCATGGCCTCTGATGATTTAGATCCTGCTACGCGTGACTTCTTCCAATCTGCGTTCTTTGTGATCAATAAAAAGAATAAAGCTTTTATTGATCTGCGTAAGATGAATCAAATGGTAAAAAACGGTGAAATAGGGCATAAATCCTAGACTACCGACCTTTGGTTACTTGCCTAAATTTAGGGGCCTAAGGTAATCTAGCCGCAAATTTTATTGCAAGGTTAGATTATGCTTTTTAAGAAGAAAGAGACCCCTAAAGGGCCTTACGATGTTATCGTGATTGGCTCAGGACTGGCCGGATTAACCCTCGCTAAGAAGCTGGGTTCCCATGGCCGTAAGGTGCTTTTACTTGAGTCCCACAATAAACTTGGTGGGTTTGCGACTTGGTTTCGTCGCAATCAAGGGGAGCATATTTTTGATGTCAGTCTTCATGGCTTTCCCATTGGAATGAAGAAGACCTGTCGCAAATATTGGACCAAGGAAATTGCTGATAATATCAAGCAAGTGAATAAAGTTCGCTTTATCAATCCTCAATATAATCTTGAGACTGACTTTACCAAAGAAGACTACACTCGTATCTTAGTGGAGCATTTTAAGATTCCTCGCGATACCGTAGAGGCCTTCTTTCACTATCTCGCCCATATGAATTTCTATGATGATGATGGCATGACCAATGGAGAACTTTTTAAGAAGTTTTTTGGGGATCGTGACGATGTCACTCGCTTTCTGTTGGAGCCGATTGTCTATGCCAATGGATCGACCCTTGAAGACCCGGCCATTAGTTACGGAATTGTTTTTTCCAACTTCATGTCTAAGGGAGTTTATATCTATCGTGGTGGAACTGATCATATGATTGGTCTCATGAGGGATAACCTTATCGAAACTGGAGTCGATATTAAACTCCATTCATATGTTGAGGAAATCTTGGTGGAGGGCAATCAGACTCGTGGTGTGAAGCTTGCCGATGGAACTTATATTGAGGCCAAGTCGGTAGTCTCCAATGCCAACCTCCACAATACTATTTTTAAAATGGTGGGAGAGTCTAAATGGAAGCCTGATTATGTCGAGCAGGCCAGAAAAGTCAGACTCAATACTTCAAGCTGCCAAGTTTTTATGGGGATAAAACCTGGAGAGACGCTACCAGATGTGGGTGAGCTTCTCTTTTATAGTGAAGATGAGAAGTTTAGCACGGACGCACTCTTGAGTCCGAAAATAGGATCTCAAACTTTCAGTGTCTACTATCCCAATACTCGTCCTCAGCTTGGCCAAGAGCATGGAGGAAAGTACGCAGTGGTTTCCTCTTCCAATGCCCGCTATGAAGATTGGGCGAACCTCTCGGAGACCCAATACAAAGAGCGTAAGGAATATAATATCGAGCGCGCCCTGAGCTGCTTAGATAAGGTGATTCCAGGAACGAGGAAGAAAGTTAATTATGTGGATGCCTCTACTCCGCTTTCCGTGGAAAAGTATACCCATCACAAGAATGGGGCGAGCTTTGGAACGAAGTTCGAAGGGCTACCCGTATCGATGAATATGCATAAGGAAATTGATGGTCTCTTTCATGCGGGAAGTGTGGGAATTATTATGTCGGGATGGCTCGGAGCTGCAAACTATGGGGTGATTCAATCCCACGAAGTAGACAACTATCTCGATCGTTTTGATCAACCCCAGGCCCAACTTTAAATTAAAATTTTATCTAAAGGATTGAATATGAATTTTAAAAATCAAAATGTAATTATTACTGGAGGAACTCGCGGAATTGGTGCGGCCTTAAGTTCGGCGTTTATCGCTGCTGGCGCCAATGTGGTGGCCACTTATGCAGGTAATGATGATCGCGCGCTCTCCTTCAAAGCAACTCTTGAACAGGGAGATCGCCTTCACCTTAAGAAGTTCGATGTTTCTAAGAAGGATCAAGTCGAAGCTTTCTGGAATGAGATCGATAGTCAATTTGATCAAATTCATGTGTTGGTTAATAATGCTGGGATTCGTAAAGATGGAATCCTTGCCTCGATGGATGAAGCTTCCTGGGATGATGTTCTCGACATTAACCTCAAGGGTACCTACCTGATGAGCCAAGGGGCCGTGCTTAAAATGATGAAGTCACGCTATGGACGTATTATTAATATGAGCTCCATTGGAGGAATCCTGGGGCTCTCTGGTCAGTCCAATTACGCGGCTTCTAAGGCCGGTCAGATTGCCATGGCCAAAACTTTAAGTAAGGAAGTGGGAAAGAGGGGGATCACTGTGAATTGTGTTCTCCCCGGTTTTATTGAAACGGATCTGATCTCTGACCTTCCTGAAGTACAGGTGAAAGAATATAAAACACAAGTGCCCATGAAGCGCTTTGGTAAACCATCAGAGGTTGCCGATGCAGTTCTCTTCTTGGCCTCTGACAAGGCCTCCTATATTACGGGATCAACTCTAGAAGTTTCGGGAGGTCTCTAATGGGAACTCCTTCTCAAGAGGTTCTCGAGCGCCTTCCCCAAAAAGACCCCTTTCTCTTTGTGGATCACTCACTTGAGCGAACGGATAAAAGCATTAAGACTACTTATCAAGTAACGGGTGATGAGCCCTTTTTTAAAGGGCACTTTCCTGGGCGCCCCATCATGCCAGGAGTTCTTCTTCAAGAGGCCATGTTCCAATCCGGGGCCCTCTTGATGAGTTACCTTAGAGAGGGGAGCGATGGTCTTGGTGTTGTTAGTCGAGTAAGTGATGTTAAGTTTAAAAACTTTGTCGTACCCGGCAACCTTCTTGAAATGGAAGTGAACCTTGATGATGAAATGGCCAATGCTTTTTTCATGTCGGGAAAAATGAGAGTCGATGGCAAAGTGGTTATGGTGATAAAATTTACTGGTGCCACCGTACCAAGCGAGAAGGAATAGTCGTGAGTTTTTTAAATATTGAAAATAAGACTTTTTTTATTACCGGTGTGGCCAATAAAAAATCAGTGGCCTACTTTAGCGCCAAAATTTTAGCGGATAATGGCGCGAAACTTCTCTTCTCTGTTCAAAGGCCAGAGCAGATCAAACAAGTTCAAAAACTCTTTCCTAACACTACAGAAGATGAAATTTTCATTATTGATGTAGAAAAAGAAGAAACCATCGAAGCGGCCGTGGCCAATCTAGGGGAGAGGGAAATTAAGTTAGATGGCCTTCTTCACTCTATGGCCTTTGCCAACTTATTGGAACCTAGGCCCTTTCATGAAACCACATGGGAAGACTGGCAACAGGCCGATCGCATTAGCTGCTTTTCTCTAACTCGTTTAAGTGGTGCCTTCAAAGATCTTTTTAGAGAAGATGCTGCAGTGGTCACCATCAGTATCAGCGATACCTTGGCCACCAGCTATGGTTACCTCGGACCTATTAAGGCCGCCCTTGATAATACGGTCGCCTACTTGGCAAAGTCGTTTAGTGAATTTTCTCGCGTGCGCTTTAATGCCGTGGGAGCGGGACCTCTAAAGACCAGTGCTTCGGCCGGAATCCCTGGTTATATAGACAATTATATTTTTGCAGAGAAGCTCACTTTGAGAAAGCAGGCGCTTAAGACGACTGAAGTTGCCAATACCGTGGCCTTCCTCATGTCACCAGTGAGTAGTGGGATTAACGGAACTTGTGTTCGTGTGGATGCAGGTCTTCGTTGTAATGGCTTTGATCAAGAAGTCGTCTCTACGGTTGCTAACGCAAAACTCTAAGAGCTCTATTCAACCAATATTCAATAACTTTAGTGCCCACAGAAATTGTGGGCATTTTTTTTATTTTCTCATAAATCTATGTAATTTAAAGATTCCATCCTAAACGATGGGAATAACGCCCGAAAGTCCGATCAATACTATAAAGAATAGAGTTTCTTGACCGATTAGGTAAAGTAATCATCCGATTCAAATACTCTGGCAATGGGTTAGAAATGAGAAAAGAAACTTTCGCAAAGAGCATTTTCATACTTATCACGATTTCTCTGTTGAGCTCATCTTCATGGGCCCAATCCCACTTTGTGATCAAAGATCGCCCGGCACTTGAATCTTTTGGTGAAGGCATTGAGAAGACAATAGAGTCGAGAAATACCAAGATCCTTGGCACCAAGGGAATCGACCTCAATCTCTCTGAGGAAAACCCTGTCTATAGGGAGATGACCCAATACTTCAGACAGAATTCAGATAGCATTGCTCAAGAGCAGTTGCAGGAAATTGAAGATAGTGGGGGATTTCAGGCCTGGGGTGGGCTGAATCATATCGGTCTAAGTTACGCTAAGGGCTTTGGTACCTTTAGCGTAGAGTTACGTAGAGACGTTGCTCCAGATCTCTTTGATGATGAGCGCTGGATTGCTACTGACCAATTTGATTTATATATTAGTGCTAGCAAGCTTCTTGGGGACCTTCGTGATGAAGAAATTATCGATATCACGGATGAGCAAATGGGGCTGTTTGCTGGAATTACATTTAAGCGCTCTTATACTTATGTTCACTATGCTCAAACCTATGAGCAGGCCTTGGCCTTTAACCTTGATAAACTTTTTTTCAGTTTTTTAAATTTCCGCTCCAATAACTTTCTCCAAATAGAGAAAGGGGAACTCCTTAAGAAAGAGGACTCCATTAGCTATGCCGTTGGAGCTGCGGCCAATGGGGCGCTTGCTACTGGAATTGGTGCTCATATTGGGGCGTTGGTTAAGTATGAGAGCTTATCCTATGTAACTTTACAAGGTGTAGCTGATGATGAGGTTTCCTACGAAGGAGAGTGGCTAAGAGTAAACTCTGAGAAATCCTCTAAATTTACGGCGGCCGTCAGTGCCGGCGTGATCGCAGATTTTCTTGGGGTGCTTCAGGTATCTCTTCTTAAGTATGATTTCAGTTACTCTTTAAAAGAGAGTTATAACTTTGGTCTATCTTTTCATGAAGACGAGCGCAGTTCCTTGGCCGATCAGTCTGAGCTAGGGCGCGCCGTTGCCTCCATCCTTAAGCACAAAGATGTCGATGAGTCCGTTGTAGCGCCTTATTTAGTTTCTGCTGAACAAAGAAAGGAATTGGCCAAGGACTCACGCTATGAAATACTGCTCTTTGGTGGCAAGAAAAAAGCGAAGACCACCCACTATAAGATCACCAAGGATAACACCCTTCATTCCTTTTTTTCCCATAATTTTGAGTCGGCCAGCTATCAGCAAAATATTGCAAGCAAGCTCTTTGGGATCATTATAAAGTCTTTCTTGAAGCTATCCAGTGTGATTAATAACTCGGAAGAGCGCTCACGTGCAGTTAATATTCAGTACAAAGACAAGAGAAACCTCATCGAGTCCCAAGAGGATTTGATTGTGGATGAAGAATCAGTTGAAGAAAAAGTTAGCCTTAACTTTATTCGCAAGTACTATGCTTATAAAGGCTCAAAAGGTAATCGTAAGGAACTTGTCGGACTTCTTGAAAGCTTTTCGGGCGTTGATCCGAGAGTCATTGATCAAGTGGAAGATGGTCTTTTGGATAAATCATTGAACTTCTACAGCAAGTATTCAATGACTAATGATGGAGTTCAGTTCTTCAACCATATCGATATCTCCACGGCCTATGAACTCTTTGATAATATGTGCTCTGATAGTAGACCAAAAGGATTTTTGGGCTGGCTTTCTTCTCTATTTAGTCAGTGTGAAGCAAAATTGAAAAAAGAATTCGACCTCTATCAAATCGAGTGGAATTCAAGGAATCTAACTTCTGAAATTTATAAAAACTGTGAAGCTTCACTAGAGGCCTATAGGAAAGATCATCGTTGGATGTCATCACGTAAGAGGCGATCTTTCATGGCCAAATGTACCCAACAGTTGGCAAGAAAGTCGCCACAGGAGCGTGAAAGAGAGCTTCCGGTATGGAGATTGGCCAAATTTATGGATCGTTTCTTGGCCAAGGCCGAAAGTAAGGTCTACTATTTCCAACTCTTTGGCCTTTCCAATGTCCACGTTTATGGTCAGGTATCGGGAAAGACAGATTCAGATCAATCCTTTGTCAATTACTTCTCAGAAGGTAATTTCAAAGGGATAGACCTCGTTACTAACTTCGAAAAAGAAAATGGGGTGAAGACTTCACTAGAAATTCAATAAAATCAGACATATTTAGTTAATAAGTTCCCTCGAAAGTCCGATAATATAGAGTGAAATGAGGGAGCTCTCTATGATTAAATTAATTGTAATTGATGATGATGAGATCAATTCAAAAATTTTCACCAAGCGATTGCAAAAAAGAGGCTATCACACTGATGTCTTTAATTCAGGTGAGACCTTTCTAGAGTTCTTCGATGATCATGGTATGGTCAACCACTATATCATTATCCTTGATATCGTAATGCCTAAAATGGACGGAATAGCCGTCCTCAAGAAAATTAGAGAGAAGTATTCACCTATGGAACTTCCTATAATTATGTTGTCGGCCAATGATGATACTGAAAAAATTGTGGAGTGTCTTAACTATGGCGCTTCTGATTACCTAACAAAACCGGCCAATATTGATATTGCGGTGGCCAGAATCAAAACCCAATGGGAGCTGATGAACTTCTATAGTCTTCATGTGAAAAAGAAGCAAGTGGAGACCATCAACTCCATGGTGACGACATTTAACCACGAAATTAATAATCCGTTAACAATCGCTCTAGGGAGTCTACGTCGCGATTTCTCTAAAGTTGATGAGAAGCGCGTAAAGATCGCAGTTGATGCGCTTGAGCGTATTGCCACCATTGTGAAGAAAATTGATCGCATTACCAAAGATGGTGCCGTTGAAGAAGATACTTATATCGCCGGCACAAAAATGATTAAAATAAAGTAATGGCACACTTTGGAAATAAATCAAATAGCTACCAGTACGCCATCGACCAAGCGTCGATCGTCTCTATCACTGATGGAGATGGGAATATCACCTACGTCAACGACAACTTCTGTAAAATTTCGGGATACACAAGAGATGAGCTGATTGGACAAAATCACCGTCTAATCAATGCAAATTATCATGATAGAGATTTCTTTGAAGAAATGTGGGATACCCTGTTAAAAGGGAACACGTGGAGTGGAGAAGTTTGTAATCGTGCCAAAGAGGGCAGTGTCTATTGGGTAAAGACGACGATTACTCCCGTTAAAGATATTAAAGGTGAAATCATTGAAATGATTTCCATTCGCGAAGATATTACTTCCATGAAGAATATGGAGAACCTCTTTGCTGAACAAAATAAAACCCTAGGCTTTGTTCTCGATTCTGAGCATACTGGAATTTTTCAGTACATATTTAAAGAAGATCGTCTTAAGTATGATGATAATCTGCTTCATTTGTTGGGGGTCGAAAAAAAACAGCTGGGTAAGTCTCTTGATGAGTTCCTCTCTCTCTTTCCGCTTCAGGATAAGAATGCTCTTAATCATCGTATCCGCCATCATATTTACAATGAATATGAATTCTTTGAGTATGTGACCAATTATAGAACTCAAAAGAATGACATTAGAAAGATACGTATCTATGGGAAGGTTCTCAGACGTGGCAAGCACGGACAACCTGAAATATTAGTCGGGTTAGTCAAAGACCTTACTGAACAATTTAAGCTGGAGAGTTTGTTATTACGAACTCAAAGGGTCGTAAAAATTGGCTCTTGGGAATATGATATGATTGATAATGACTTGGTGTGGTCACCAAGTAATTATATGATCTACGGATATCGACCTTATAGCTTCACGCCCACGGTTGAGAGTTTCTATGATGAATTTGTTGTTCCTGAGTATAGAGAAAAACTTAGAGAAGTTCATCAAAAGGCTCTCACTGATGGAGTAGAATCCTTTCAAATTGATTTACCTATTTATACGGCCGAAAAAGAAGAGCGTTGGGTACGTCATATTGTTCATACTGAGAAAATTGAAAATGAAGTCTATAAATTATATGGCACGACTCAGGATATTCATGATCAAAAAATGCTCGAGCTTGATCTCCAAAAATCCATGAAGAAAGTGGATATGGCCCTGGAGACGGCCGGCTTTGGTATTGGTGAGATCAACTATGATACCAAGAGCATCCATGTGGATGATTTTTTAAAAGGACTCTTTGGTCTCGATTATTTAGAGAGAGATGTGCTTTTTAGCGACATTAGGCGCGCCGTTGTGGTCGAAGATTTCGAAGAGGTCAATAGTATTTACAATAACGCCATTGCACGTAAGGAAACTATAGTGAATGCCCAGTTTCGTGTCATCACAGATGAGGGGAGCATTCGCTTTATACAATCGCGTGGGATTCTTGATTATCATGAAGACGGTCAAGTCCACAGTGTCCTAGGGCTATTTTGGGATATTTCTCAAGATAAGGAATTTGAAAATATATTAATAGAAACAAAGAATAAAGCAGAAGAGGCAACGAATTTGAAGTCGTCTTTTCTTGCTTCCATGTCACACGAAATAAGAACCCCTATGAACGGTGTGATGGGTATGCTTGAACTTCTTATGGAGACCTCTTTGGATGCTGAACAGAGGAAGTTAGTGGAAACCATGAAGGTTTGCGGTGATAACCTCTTAACCGTGGTAAATGATGTTCTCGACCTCTCTAAAATAGAAGCAGGTAAACTTATCTTTGAGAAGAGGAAGTTTGATCTTCATCAAATGATGAGGCATCTCTATGAGCTCTTTGATGTCACGGCCCAGAAGAAGGGAATTAGCTTCAATCTGCATCTCGATAAGAGCTTGCCTCAATATATTGTGATGGATGAAGTGCGTCTGAGACAAGTTTTGACCAACCTTCTTTCCAACGCCTTTAAGTTCACCAACTCTGGCTCTATTGACCTTATGATTTATTCAAATCAACCTGCCTTGAAGGATACGACCATTTCTTCATCGGAGGGTTCTATTACCTTTATTATTCGTGATACAGGAATTGGAATTAGTGAAAGTCAAATGGATAAGTTATTTCTTAGCTTTACCCAGTTGGATGCCTCTACCACTCGTAAGTATGGAGGGACAGGTCTTGGTCTTGTTATTTCTAAGTCCTTAGTGGAGAAGATGGGGGGAAATATCAAGGTAAAGTCTGAAATAGGTCTTGGGACCTCCTTTAAGTTTAATATTCTTTGTGAGTTTTCAAATCAACTTATTGAAGAAAATATTGACCACTCTCAAATACAGTTTAGACGTGACTTGAATGTCCTAGTTGCAGAAGATAACCCCATTAATCAAACCTTGATTCGTTCTATGCTAGAGCGTCTTGGTCTAAATATTGAGTTAGTAGACAATGGGGCACTCGCCTTGAGTAAGGCGAAAGAAAAGAGCTACGATCTTATTTTTATGGATCTGCAAATGCCCGTTATGGATGGGATTGAAGCGACCGAGAATATCCTTAATATTAAGGGAAGTGGGAAAAAACCACTGATTGTCGCTATGACGGCCAATGTCTTTGAAGAGGACCGTAACCGTTGCTTTACTGCAGGGATGAGTGACTTTATTCCCAAGCCATTATCGATTAAACTAATCAAGAGCATTCTATCAAAGTACTTTCCTGACTATGATAGTGAAGTGAAAACTTTGGAGATTAATATGGAAAAACAAAGTTCCAAGTATACCCTGATTAATGAATCGCAAATCCTTTTCGAATTTGAGGATGACTTTGATATTTTCGAAGAACTCGTTATTGACTATCAGTCGCGCTTCAAGGCCATGGTTGAGAATATTCAAGTGGCCTTGGACCATGGAAATGCTGAAGGGGTTAAAGTGGCAGGACATACCCTTAAAGGGGTTGTCGCGAATTTCTATAGTAAGGATTTAACCAATGCCGCCTTTCAAATAGAGCTCTCTGGGAGCAATGGTGATTTAAGCGCTCTTTCCCAACAGCTCAGTCAATTCCTTAATTATAATGATGGAGTATTGGCCGAACTTGAATCCTTTATTAAGGAAAACAAAGACAAGTCACCTGAGGCGGCCTAAGGCCTCTTGCAAATCCACTCTCGGTTGCCAGTGCAAGAGCTGATTGGCCTTGCTGTGGGCGTAGTAATGATCTTGTGATAATTGAAGCGCCACAAAGCGAGTCATTGGGGGATTCCAATTATAAAGCCCAAAACATCTGGAAAACCATTCAAAGAATCCACCTATTTTAAAGGCCAAAGTTGCACTTATTTTCTTATGCACGGGTTTGACCTGATAGTGTCTGAGGATATCATTGATAAAATTCCACAGTTTAACGGGGCCTTGCCCTAAGAAGAAGGCGTGACCAGAAATTGATTCGGGTCTCTCCAGCATGACATCAAGAGCACATAAATGAGCATCGGCAGCGTTTTCAACATAGAGAACGTCGACTTGATTTTCACCTGAGCCTACGATTTTGAGCTTACCCTTCTTGGCCGATTCGACCAGACGAGGAATGAGATTTTGATCACCCGGCCCAAAGACCAGATGGGGGCGTAGGGCGACGCTATAGAAGTCCTTTGAGGCGGCCTTAAGGACCATCTCTTCCGCTCGTGCCTTGGAGCTTCCATAGCGGGAGTACGACTTTTGGGCATAGGGGAGTTCTTCTCCGTCTCCACGAAACCCATGCTCTCCAAAGACAACACTCGGTGTACTGGTGTAGATCAATTTATTGATACCATTGTGCTTACAGGCCTTGATGATATTTTCAGTTCCTTTGACATTGGTGCGATTGAAATCTTCTTCTCTCCCCCACATGGCCACTTTGGAGGCCACATGAAAACACAAGTCACATCCTTGCATGGCCTTGCTCAAGGTCTCAAAGTCACTTAGGTCACCACGTATACATTGCACGCCTTTGGCCGCAAGTTCGGGGTAGTGGCCGCGAGAGAAGTTCACGACGTCATAATCTCGCTTGAGCAAGAGATCGACGATATAGCTGCCGAGAAAACCAGCTCCACCAGTAATGAAGACTTTCATTGCAATCTTCCTTGTTTGGCCAGCTCGCGAATTTTGAGTCGATCAATTTTTATATTGTGGCGTACATCCACAGGGAAATCAGATAAGAAGGCCATACCTTTGATCTCGCTCAGGCGATCATCTTCAGCAATTCGTTCTTTGATTTTAGTTTCTAGAGCAGCGGTGCGTTTTCCTTCAATCACAATAATGGGTTCTTCTTGCGGACAAACGAGGGCGGATTTCTTAACACCGGGAATTTGATTAATTAAGGACTCCATGGGAATGGTGGGGAGCACGCGATCATGAAGATCGATGCGGTGGGATTTTCGCCCACAAAACCATAGCCTTCCTTGCTCATCTTTAAAGCCAATATCTCCCATGCGATGCCAGAGGGCGCCATTATGGGCCTTTACTTTGGCCTCGGCCGTTTTCTCGGCCATTCCCACATATTCGGGAGTGACCGTGCGTGAGAGCACGCATATTTCTCCTAAGCGCTTGGGAGGAAGTTCGGTAAACTCGGACTCGTCACCAATCACTTCATCGGTAATTTGAATAATTTTGATTTCGGTATCAGGGGCAGGGTTCCCCACACAGGTTCCCATGCCATGGAGCATTTTGGTTTTGATTTCTCCACTCAATTCTTTCCCTGAGATATTGGCAACGGGAAGGCATTCTGTTGCACCATAGGGAGTGTAGGTGTCACCGTTAGGAAGGATCTCTTCGAAGGCCTCATGAAGGGCCAAGGCAATAGGCGCACCAAACATCACAAGATATTTTACAGTGGGAAGGGTGATTTTCTTTTCTTGGCAATAGGCCGCGACATTCTTCCAAATGGCCGGTGAGCCAGCAATGAAGGTGGCCTTATTGTCGTTTATATTTTTGACGAGAAACTCGGCATTGGCCTGGGCGGGATGACTGGGGTCCATGGAGGGAATGGCCGAAGTCATGCCCATGGTTATAGTAAAAAGACTAAATAGAGGAAAGCCTGGTAAGTCCACTTCATCGGGCCCAAGGTGGAAGAGCTTTTGCAGGCGATCCACTTGGGCATTGAAGATATCATGGGTGTAAAGAACTCCTTTGGGAATTCCTGTGCCACCGGAAGTGAAGAGGATGGCCGCTGGGTCTTGGGGGTGGGCCTGGTGCATGATGGTGGGGGTTTTTCTTTCTTCATTTCCTTCTTTGGAGAGCCACTGCTCTAGACTATGAAGTTGCCCGCCAATATTCCACCAAGTGCTTCCCGAGATCGTGACAAAGTGCTTTATGCTTGCAAAGGAGCTGCGATAGATTTGACGAATCCAGTGGACTTGCTTTTCAGCAATAAGCCCATCGGGTTTGATATGGGCCACGGCACGCAGAAGGTTCTCTTTTCCCATCCCGGGGTCGATAAAGATAGGCACCAGTCCTGCTCTAAAAAGAGCAAAGGTGATGGCCGAAAAATTTAATGAAGGGCGAACAAACATCAGGACCTTCATGCCTGGGCGCAGTCCAATGGAGAGGAGTTTGTGGGCCAAGAAGTTGGAGCGGTTTTCTAGTTGAACAAAGCTTAAGCTTTGATAAGTGAACTCACCATTTTTCTTTGGATTCCCCTCTGGATCTTTCTCCTGATTTTTTTCGGGCTTCATTCCACCGAACTTAACGGCCGGCTTTGATCCCAGCTCTTGCGCGAGTTGGGGTAATTTCAACGCAATATTGTGGTTACCTTGAGCGGTCATTTTAAAAACTCGATAATCTCAGTTTGAGTGCGCTCAGGCTCATCTTCTAAGAGGTAGTGCCCGGCCTTGGGAAGAAAGCTTTTCTTGGCCTCGGGGTAAATCTCGCACCAGCGCTCATAAAAGTGGGGGCTAAAGCAGAAGTCTTTGCCACCCCAAAGCAAGAGTTTCTCTCCCGTAAGGGTTTGTAATTTATCTTCAATATCTTTGAGGGTATTCCAAGTAGGATGGTCTTCAGTCATGGGAATATCTTTGACGAAGCGAGCGGTGGCAATACGGTTATTGTAGTCGTTATAGGGCAGAAGAAATCCTTTCTTTATGGTCTTTGAAAGAGGCTTCTTAACGGCCATAAAGGTGGCAGGCCAGGCAAAAGCGTTAAAGTGGCGCACTAGCCTCTCTCCAATGATAGGCATCTTACAGATATTAATTCGCGTCGGGATATTGATATCGGTAAAAGCGGCCGTGTTCATGATGATCATGCGATCAATATATTCAGGATAACTGGTGGCCAAACCCATTCCAATGGCACCACCCCAATCGTGTACGATAAGATCCATCTTTTGCCCTGAAGCTTTGAGCTCAGGAAGAACTTCTTTTTCAAAGAGCTC
>JBFHGF010000018.1:0-16403 GCA_041583335.1 Bacteriovoracaceae bacterium | reverse complement strand
TTCAATGAGCTAAGAGGTCCAGCACTACTGGTATTCGAATCAAAGCTTGCTTATGCCATTATTGATTCTTACTTTGGTGGAACTGACCGTCCTTTCACTAAGATCGAAGGGAAGGAATTCACTATGATCGAACTTTCTTTTATGAAGAAAGTGATGGATATGGCCATTGGGGACCTCGAAGAGGCTTGGGCTCCTGTCCATAGAATTGATGCGCAGTACTTGAGAACAGAGATTAACCCGCAGTTTGTTGGGGTTGTGCCTCCTTCAGACGTAATTATTGCAACAACCCTTGAAGTAGAATTTGAATCTGCTTCTGGGACCATCATGATTGTTGTTCCTTACTCAACGATTGAGCCCATTAAGCAAAAACTCAGTTCAAGTTTTCAAACAGATAATGATATGGCCGATTCGATTTGGACCACGGCCATGAATGATCACATCATGGATGCCACTACAGACCTTATTGTAAAACTTGGTGAGGCCAATATGACGGTTGGGGATCTTGTAACTCTTGAGAAGGGAGACATTATTCCTCTTAATCAAGAAGCTTCTGGTGAAGTAAGTTTGGCCGTTGAAGGTGTAGAGAAAATGAAATGTTTGATTGGGACCCATAAGGGAAACAGGGCCATTCAAATTACTCGTAAAATTGAAAACGACTTTGCTCAAAAATCGCAGAAATCATATGGAGATGAATAATGGAAAACGAAATGAATAATGAAGGACCTCTAAGAGGTATGGACCCTAACGATATTCAAGAAATCTCATCGATCGCTGATGATGTTAAGGCCGGAGATGATGCCCTTAATAAGCTTAAGGTGCAAAATCTTGACTTTATTCTCGATATTCCTCTTAAAGTAACGGTTGAGCTCGGTAGAACATCGGTTGTGATTAAGGATCTATTGCAACTGGGACAAGGTTCTGTACTTGAGCTTGATAAGCTCGCCGGTGAGCCTCTTGAAATTCTTGTGAATGGAAAGCTTGTTGCTAAAGGTGAAGTTGTTGTTGTGAATGAAAAATTTGGTATCAGACTTACCGATATCATCTCTCCTGTTGAAAGGATTGAAACCCTTAAGTAGTGAATAAATAGATTTTTAGGATGAAAACTATGAAAAAGATTCTTTTTACATTTGCCGTACTGATGACCTCTTTAACCCTTTTTGCTAAAGGGGCTAAGATTGAGGGAGTTAACTTTATTGATAAAGGGACTGAAGGGAAAGTGGTCATTGAGCTAGATCAAGAACTCGATGGCTTTCCTGAGTTGAGTGTAAAAGGAAACTACGTTCAAGTGGCAATTCCTGGCAGTTATGTGTGGCCAAAAATCGAGAAGAAATTCTCTTACGAGAAGCAATTTGACTCTATGATTATGGCCTATCAATTTAATAAAGATCGCGTAAGGGTAAGGGCGGTATTACCTGACTCTCTTGAGAATCAGAGCAATAGCGTTTCCCTCTCACTTAAGGGAAAGAAGATCATTGTTAACTTCCCTAAGACCAAGACACAGAAAGCGGCCAGAGTGGGAAGAGCTCCAGCTGTGATGGGGGCTCCTGAGGATGTGAAGGTCGTTGAGAAGTACGATGAATCTTATTTAGATAAGTTGTTAAAAGAAAAGGAAGAGGCCATCAAGCTTAAGGAGCCTACTGCTCAAAATAATACAAAAGTAGCGGCCAAAACGGCCTTAAACTCAGGTGAGGCCAAAAAGGATGAGGTCAGCATGGCCCTATCGGGGACCAAGAAAGATGGATCGAACTTATCTTTAATGAGTTACGCCGGTAGATTTGCCGGATTTTTGGCCTTGGTCTTGCTTCTATTCTACGCAGTTGTCGCTCTTTTTAAGAAGGGAGCTTTTAAGAAGGGCAAACTTGGATTTCTCAATAGTTCGAAAATCGTTGAGGTCCTAAACACAACTTATATTGGTCCAAAGAGAAGTCTTCTTTTGATCCGTGCTCACAAGCAAGTCTTTCTTGTGGGAAGTTCAGAAAAAGGTCTTCATATGATCTCGGAAGTGGATGGACTAAGTGGAATTTTCAAGGATGGAGAGAAGGAAATTAGCGGTACTAACTTTGATACAAATTTAGAGACAGCTGAGCAGAAGAATCCTACTTTTAAGTTGAAAGAATTTTTGAATCAATCATCTGTTGATGAAGTAAGTGAAGAAGATGCAGCAGAAAACTTTGCTCTAGCTGCAATCTCAAAAGAGGAGAGCTCACCGAATAAGAAAGAAAAGTCGGCAAAAGTAAAATTTAGCCAACAAATTAAAAATAAAGTTAAAGACTTAAAACCTCTGCAGTAGGACAAGGAATGGCCTCAATGATAAAGAAATTATTTGTCCTAGCACTGATGCTGATAAGCTCTTCAGGTTTTGCGCAAACACTCAATTCTCAACTGCCTGGTTTATCGGTAAACTTTGGGCAAGGAACAAACCTGGTCGATACGATGCAGGTTTTAGTACTTTTTACGGTACTTACTTTAGCACCGGCCATTTTGATTCTTTGCACTTGTTTTACGCGAATTATCGTCGTTCTCTCTTTCATGAGACAGGCCATTGGAACTCAGAACTTACCACCAAACCAATTGCTTGTTGGATTTGCTCTCTTTCTATCTATCTTTGTGATGAAGCCAACAGGCGAGGCCATTTACGATCAAGCGATTCAGCCTTATATGAAAAAACAAGTGACAACAACTCAGGCACTGAGCGTTATGGAATATCACTTAAGAGGCTTTATGGATAAGCAGGTACGTAAAGCTGATATAGCACTTTTCTATGATATCACTGGAGATGCTCCTCCTCAGACTATCAAAGATGTGCCCATTCATTATTTGATTCCTGCTTTTATTATTTCAGAATTAAAGACGGCCTTCCAAATAGGCTTTCTTCTCTATATTCCATTTCTCATTTTGGATATGGTTGTGGCCTCTGTTTTGATGGCGATGGGGATGATGATGTTACCACCTGTTGTTGTATCTCTACCATTTAAGCTACTTCTTTTTGTATTAGTTGATGGATGGCAGTTAGTAACAGGCTCAATTTTAAGATCATTTCACTAATAGTTATAAAGTTAAAGGATAGGTTATGGGTTACGATATTTTTTCCGAGATTACCAATCAGGCCATTAAGGTAACTCTTATGGTGGCCTCTCCTATGCTTCTTGGTGCATTGGTTATGGGTATTCTCGTGTCTCTCTTTCAAGCAGTAACTCAAATTAATGAGCAGACACTATCTTTTATTCCCAAGATTCTCGTTATTGTTGGTGCTATGGTGATCTTTGCTCCTTGGATGTCAGAGACACTAACAAACTTTACCCAAGAGTTAATCCTTAGCATTCCCCAAATCATTAGCCAGAACTAGGAGGGCAGTTGATCAATATCGCGGTAACAGACATTCAAGCTCTAACTTGCTTTTGGTTGGTCTTTACCAGATGGCTTTTTATTGTTATTCAACTTCCTATTTTTGATAATAGTGGGATTCCTAACACCGTAAAAGTTTTGTTCTCTTTGATTCTTAGCTATTGCTTCTATCCTCTCGTAAGCGGGGAAGTCTATAAGGACATTCAATTCTTAGGGGTAGATAACTTCTGGGCCCTAACCATTTTCTATGCGGTAGTCAGCCTTTTAATTGGATTTATGATCAAAGTTTTGATGGAACTGTTTACGGCCAGTGGTTCTGTGATTACCCAACAGATTGGTTTTGGTGCTGTTGCTTACTTTGATCCTCAAAGTGGCGGGAGAATTGGTCCTTTCGAAACCATTATCAAATGGACCATGATCATTATGATTATCAGCTCGGGGGCCTTGCTTCCTATGTTTAAAGGAGTCTTTAATTCTTTCTTTAGTATTCACGCCTATGATCTTGGAAAAATGATGAGGTCACCAGAGTTTTTTATCTATACCTTTAAAGGACTATTCTTATCAGCGCTCCTTTTGGCCAGTCCTTTAATTTTTATGAATATGTTGATCACCAGTGTTTTAGGAATTGTGGCAAGAACAGTTCCTCAGATGAATGTGATTATGGTTAGTTTTGTAGTGAACATTGGACTTGGGCTTACTGTATTTGCCGCAAGTTCCACTGAATTCTTTAACGTCGCCTTTAGGTTGTATACGGAGAAACTGGGAGATTGGTTCCAGTTTTTAATCTAAGGGTAAGGGGAAGCTATGGCAGACGAGTCAGACAGCGACGCAGAAAAAACCGAAGAGGCGAGTCAGCATAGGATTGACGAGTTTCGTAAGCGAGGTGATGTTGCTTCATCTCGCGAACTAACGAGTGTTCTGGTTTTATCAGCATGTACACTTACATTGATGCTCTCTCTGGTCTATGTTTATGAGATTATGAGTGAGTTCATTAGCTGGCTTTATAATTTAGATGTTGCGGTTGCCTACACGGCAAAAAGCTTTAAAACAATTGTTGCTAAAACGGTAACCACTGGATTGAAGTGTTCTGCTCCTGTTCTTTTAACGGCCCTTTGTGTTGGGGTGATTGCCCATGTGGCACAGATAGGTTTTCTCTTTTCTCCTGAAGTGTTGGAATTTAAACCAGATCGTATAAATCCCTTAAATGGCATAAAGAAACTTTTTAGCGTAAAGAGTTTAGTTGAGGCAATTAAGGCACTCTTTAAATTTATCTTTATTATGGCCATTGTTTATTACTCCATTAAAGATGAGTTAGTTACATACCAAGGCTACTTTCAACTTTCTTTTGTGGAAGGCTTCATGCATGCCCGTTGGGTAATGGTTAAGATGGCCTTCTCCATTATTATTGGAATCTCTATCATTGCTCTTGCGGATTTTGCTTACCAGAAAATTAGCTATGCTAATAAGTTGAAGATGACAAAAGAGGAAGCGAAGAAAGAGCATAAAGAGCAAGAGGGGAGTCCAGAAATCAAGCAGAGAATTAGGGCCGTTCAAAGAGAGATGGCGCAAAAGCGAATGATGATTGATATCCCTACCGCTGATGTGATCATTACGAACCCGACCCACTTTGCAGTTGCTTTGAAGTATGATGGCGACACTATGGTTTCTCCTGAAATTATTGCAAAAGGTGCTGACCACTTGGCCTTGAGAATTAGAGAGATTGCCAAAGGGCACGATATTCCCATTGTGGAAAACGTTCCCCTAGCAAGAGCACTCTATAAGACGACTAACGTGGGGGATGCTGTTCCTCGCAATTTATATAAGGCCGTGGCCGAAGTTCTTGCTTTTGTTTACAAACTTAAAAGAAAGAAAAAGGCCATCTCCTAACAAAAGAGAATAATTTATGGATGAATTATTTAAAAGATTAAGGGTTTTTTCACAGAATTCAGACCTGACGGTAGCTATAGGTTTGATGTTGGTTATTGGGGTCATGATTGTTCCCATTCCACCATTTCTTCTCGACCTTTTATTGGCCTTGACTTTGTCACTATCCGTAATGATTCTCTTGGTTTCTGTATATTCAAAGAAGCCGTTAGATTTCTCAACCTTTCCTTCTGTTTTGCTTGTGATGACGCTATTTCGTCTTTCTTTGAATGTGGCCTCGACAAGAAATATTCTTCTTCGTGGAGGAAGTGAAGGAACTGCTGCTGCCGGAGAGATTATTCGCTCCTTTGGAGAGTTTGTTGTTGAGGGAAATTATGTTGTAGGGATTATCGTCTTTATTATTCTCGTAATTATCAACTTTATGGTTATCACCAAAGGTGCTGGTAGGGTCGCTGAAGTAGCCGCTCGATTTACCTTAGATGCGATGCCTGGTAAGCAGATGGCCATCGATGCGGATTTGAATGCTGGCTTGATCAATGATTCTCAAGCAAAAGAGCGTAGGCGTGAAGTTGCTGAGGAAGCAGATTTTTACGGGTCGATGGATGGGGCGAGTAAATTCGTTCGAGGAGATGCCATTGCTGGTATCTTGATTACTGCGGTTAACGTAATTGGTGGGATTATTGTAGGGGTTGCTCAAAATGGAATGGATGTGGCGAATGCTGCAGAAGTTTTTACGCTACTTACTATTGGGGATGGTCTTGTCTCGCAAATTCCAGCTCTCGTTATTTCTACGGCCGCTGGTGTGATTGCAACTCGAAATACTAATGATGTTTCACTGGGAACCCAAGTTGGTAAGCAATTTAAACTGCACCCTAAGGCCATCTATATTGCTGCAGGAACTCTGTTCGTTTTTGCGGCCATTCCTGGATTACCCAAAATTCCATTTGTAATTACTGGGCTTGGGCTCGTTGCCGCTGCTTATAAAATTGAGCAAGATACGGCCAAAGAGCTTGATGATGCGAAACGTGCTGAGGTTGAAGAAGTAACTGATAAGCCTGAGAATCTTGAAGATCTACTAAGTCTTGAACTTGTTGAACTTGAGGTGGGATATGGTCTCGTTAATCTTGTTGATTCTGAGCAAAATGGAGACCTTCTTGAGAGGATTACTCATATTCGTAAGCAGTTTGCACTGGATTGGGGTGTGATTATCCCTTCGGTACGTATTAAGGACAATCTTGAGCTTGCTCCTGGTGGATACAATATCAAAATCAAAGGTATTAAAGTCGCAGAAGGGGAGCTTATGACAGACCACTATCTTGCAATGGATCCAGGTGGAGTTATTGAGTCCATTGATGGTATTGAGACGACGGAGCCCGTCTTTGGTCTACCTGCCGTATGGATTAGTGAAGATCAAAGAGAAGATGCTGGATACAATGGTTATACTGTAGTGGACCTCTCAACTGTTGTGGCCACTCACTTGACTTAATTACTCAAATCTAATGTTCACGAGCTCTTTGGACGTCAAGAACTAGTGAATTTATTGGATAATTTCAAAGAGTATTACCCCAAGATTGTAGCAGACTTAATACCCGAGATTTTAACTATGGGACAGGTCCTGAAAGTTTTACAGAATCTCCTCAGAGAAGGAGTTTCGGTGAGAGATTTACGTACGACTTTGGAGACACTGGCCGAGTATGGTGCTACAATTAAAGACACGGATACGCTGACTGAAATGGTTAGACAATCCTTGTATAGAACAATTACTCAAGCGATTCAAAGTGAGCAAGGGGACATTCCTTTATTTACATTAGATCGTGGAATTGAAGAGTCAATTGCTCAAAATATAGTTCAGACAGAAAAGGGTCAGCAAGTTTCCCTTGATCCAAAAGTGACTCAGTCAATTTTGGCCAGTCTGAATGAGAAGATTGAGGAAGCAACAAGCATGGGCGAGAAGATGATCGTGCTTTGTTCTCCGGTTATTCGAAGTCACTTTAAGAAGTTGACAGAGAAGTTTATTCCAAACTTGGTAGTGGTTTCTCATGATGAGTTAAGCCCAGATGCTAATATTAGATCACTAGGGACGGTGAGGTTGTAGTATGTATGTTAGAAAGTTTGAAGCAGATTCTTTAGATGAGGCGTTGAAGGCCATTAAAAGAGAACTGGGCCCTGATGCGATTATCCTTAAGACTGTTACGAATAAGGGAATCAAAGGTGCTTTCAAGAAGAATAGAATTGAAATCACTGCCGCTATCTCAGAAAAAAATTATACGAAGAAAGCTCGTGTTGATCATAGCCTAGGCGATGATAATAACAATAAAGAGAAATTCTATCAGAACAATTCCAATTATATCTCATCGATGATTGATAACTTTTCCGATAATAAGGCCGAGGAATCAAAGTCTAACTTTGGGGGCTATGGATCTGCGGGATTAAATAAATCAGTACAAAACTTAGGGAGTAAAATGAAAAACTCTCTTGATGATTTTCTCTCTGGGGGTCCAGAGACAAATCAAGAAAAGTTTATGCCCGAAAAGAGAGTGAATGGTTATCAACAACAATACCAAGAACAGTATCTTGAACAAGAACCTCGTCAGGTTTTCGTTGGCGAGAATGAAATAGCAGATCACTTTTACCCTGAACAAGAGTCATTTGAAGAAGAGCTGTATCATTCAGCTCCCTCTTCTCGTAAAGAATCGATTGTTGAAAGAAATGAGCAGGACTCGGAAGAGATGCAATCTCAACGTAAGAAAATTGATGAGCTTGAAAAGAAACTTTATGAATTAACAAAAAATGTACAACGTATTGAGCGACCTGAGCCTGCGGGAATTATTCAGTTGAGAACTACTTTAAGAAGTCTTGATATCAATGAGATGACGGTTAATGAGATCATTAAAAAAGCTGTTTTTGAACTCAGTGAAAATGATATTCAAGATGTAGATACTGTATTTGAGTTTGCTCTTAGAGAAATGCTCGATCGCATCTATGTAGAAATGCCCCGTTTTTCTAACTTAGAAGGATCAGAGGAACCTTTTGTTACCGTCCTCGTTAGCGAAAACTCATGTGGACAGAGTTCAATGCTCTACAAGCTAGGAGCCCTTAAGGAAGATTCTGTTCTTATTAAGTATCAGCCTGGTAAAGAAAATGATTTCACTGAAAAAGTTTTTGGACTGACTGTTGAAAAAGTAAATACCATTCCTGAAATTATTTCTCAAATTAGAAAAGCGGTTGAAGCGGGGAAGAGTGTTTTCGTAGATTACCGTAATTATAAGACTGAAATTAACGATACGAAGAAGTTTATCGATGGTTTAAAGAGGTCATTTGGGAAGGTGGAAGTTATGGTCTGTCTATCATCAATTCATTCAGAAATATATAATAGAAAGGTCCTTTCTACTTATCAGAATATCGCTGATGGGATGATTGTGACTTATTTAGATCAGTGTTTAAACTATGGTGCGATTTTTAATATTTGCGAAGAATATCCCAAGTTGCCATTGAAGTTTTTTGGAACAGGGGATGTGGTTCCGGATGATATTGAAGCCGCCACAGGAGAAAGAGTTTTAGCTGGAATGTTTAAGCTAAATTAGCAGTACGCACAATAAAAATTCAATTAACGCCATTCTTCTAGGAAGGAAGTTTTGAGGAGTTAGGATGTCAAGGAAGACCCCAGCGCAGTGGTTGCTATCTCACCACTCTGGATTTAATCCCGGCGAAAATGCCAAGTATGATCACCCGTCGCAAGCGACAACAAGAAAGGCCAAGACCATTGCTATATCGAGCGGGAAAGGTGGGGTAGGCAAAACTTCTGTGGCCATTAAAATGGCCAAACTCATGGTTGAAAAAGGGGAAAAGGTCCTTCTTATTGACTGTGATTACAATCTAAGCAATACCGCTGTAAAGTTAGGTATTCCGCTAGATAGTAAATTCTACGATCTCTTTGTTAATAATTTAGATTTTTCAGATGCTGTTTACCGTGATGGGAATTTTCATCTCTTAAGCGCTTGTAACGGTAATATTGATCTCTTTGATCGTTCACTAGGAATTGAAAATCTTATTGTAGACATTCTTGAAACTCACCGAAATGAATACGACACCATTATTTTGGATTGTCCTGCTGGGTTAAATAAAGAGGTCGCGGTTCTCAATACCTATTGTGATTATCGTTTTGTCGTCGTTACCCCTGATCGCTCCTCGATTACGGATAGCTACTCGCTAATCAAAGTCCTAGGTCAAAGGCATTCTTTAAAGTCATTCCACCTCATCTTCAATAAAATCTCTGGAAAGAAGCAATACGAGCGTCTCACTGAAACATTTTTGAAGACTTCAGCCCACTATTTAGATTGTCGCCTTAAGGTCTTGGGTGGAATTCCATTTTTTAATGAACAAGTTGATCACTTTGATCGGGAGCTGTTAAAAGTTGCCGGTTCAAATATTCATAATAGCTTTAATAAAGTCATGAAGAGGTTTTCCGAAGAGGATAACGGCAACAGTTTTATTGAGTCACCTTTCTTCCGTCAAGAAGAGCTAGGGTCCATGAAACCGGAACATGAAGTTCAAACAATCTAAGACCTAAGGAGTATGTCGATGTCTTCCCTCTCAAAAAGATTAAAAAACCTTAAAGACTATAGATGCGAAATTGATGCGGTTACAAAAGATGAGATTATCATTGAATACGCTCCTCTGGTTCGTTTTATCGCCCAGAAAATCGCAGCGCGACTTCCTTCAAATATTGAATTAGATGATCTGATTAGTTGTGGTGTTATTGGTCTTATGGATGCCATCGATAAGTTTGATCCTACTCGAGATAATAAATTTAAAACCTACGCTGAGTTTAGAGTTAGAGGGGCTATTCTCGATGAACTTAGAGCTCAGGATTGGGTTCCTCGTTCTGTTCGTGAAAAGGCCAAACTCGTTGAAAGAACGTACGCTAAATTAGAAGCAGATTTGGGAAGACCTGCAACTGATGATGAAATGTGTGAGGCCCTTGAATGTACTCAAGAAGAATTTCACGACCTCCTTAATAAGTCGAAATCAGTTTCTCTCTTGAATATTGATGATTCAGCTTCCTTCAATCGAGGGGATAAGAAGCTTCTCGCAGGTCTCGTTGAAGACTCAAAGAATGCCAATCCATATCACGCTGTAAGTTATAAGAATGTACGCGATAAAATTAAGGATGGGATCAAATCCCTTCCTGAGAAGCAAAGACTAGTTCTTTCTCTTTATTACTATGAAGATTTGAATCTTAAAGAAATTGGTCAAGTTTTGGACGTTACAGAATCGCGAGTTTCTCAACTTCATACTCAGGCCATTATGAAACTCAAGGTGAAGCTTAAAATTGTATTCGAGCAGCCCGAAGATCTGGCCAGTTAATTAAAAATAACTGATAAAAATACTTGCGAAAGGAGGTTTTGATAACCTCCTTTTTTGTATGAAACGGCAATAATTTCCATATTTTCCTTCCTCTTTTGTAATGAATCTTAGATAATGAAGATGCTTCGTAAAATATCCAGGAAGGAGATTAGTTGATGCGCTTTCAAGTTGGTCGCTCACTTCATTACTACTATGTAAGTCTATTAATATTCACTCTTATTGTCTTCGGTGCAGGTTCCAAATATTTTTGGGATAACGGACCTTTTAACTCAGAAAATGTCCGAGCCTCTTATGAGGCATCGATGAAGTATGACGATCTTGGACAGCGCAATCCTCTTAAAAAAGTAGAGGGATTCGTTAATACAGATCGTGCTCGTGAGGCGATTAATAAATTAATTGCTGTAGAGAAAGATATAATGGAAATGGACAACTACGGTCATGTCTCTTCTATTGATGATCTCAACCTGGCAATTAAGCAAAGTAAACGCTTTCTCAATCAGCTCATTAGTTACCCTCAGATGGCCAATGTGATCTCAGTTTTGGCCAGTAAGGTATCTAGTTTTGAAGATTATGTGAGTGAAAACCGTTGGAAAACTTTAACTAGAATCTCCAGAAGAGTGCAGGCCCGTATCGCTCCTAGTATTTCAAAAACTCCCGGCTACTATACTTTGAGTAAGTTAGGGCAGTTATCACGTCAACTGAGTTCAGAAATTGAAACTATGGAAAAAGTAACTATGGGTTCTGTTCTTGCTGATACAGATAAGCAAAATATCGTAACCAAGTTGAGAACTTTCGATACTGAAGTTCAGATGTTAGGACGTTATGTAAATTCCCTTAAAGGGTTTAAAACATCTTTTAAAACACTTAAGGTAAATTATAAGTTATGGTTTGATGAGATCGCTCCTGAGATTACACTGGCTAAAATCAACATGGAAAAGAACACCCGCCATATGGCCTTTGGTTTGGTGGGAATTGTGGGCTTTCTCTTTCTTGGTTTGATGGGTGGCTTTTTAATTAATCGCCGCTATAAGAGAAAGTCAAAAGAAGCTCTAGAATCAAATATCTTAAAAGTAATCCAAGACGGTTTAATTCCAATTGAAAATAAGTTGAGTTATGAAGGATCTTCTGACTTTAGAAGAGAGTTTGAACGCTATAGAGAATATTTCCATAAGAGAATTTCTTTTGGCTCTGTTTTCCAAGAGGCCGTTCCTTTTAGCTCTGTTTTGCTCGATTCTAATCTCAATGTTTCTTGGGCGAATGAGCTTTTTTATCAGCATTGGAACCTAGAAGATACACATCGCAATGGTGGATCGATTAGTTGGGATTATCTTCAGCAGTATACCAATCTTGGAGATGATGATCCGGTATTGATGGCCCTGAAACAGGGGATTGCGGGGATTTATCAGATCCAAATTAGAAATGCCAAAAATAAAAGTGAAGTTCTTCCCTATGAAATGTATGTTTCTCCCGTTGAGTATTCAGGGCTGAAAAGAATTATGATCTTCTTCTATCCACTACGTAGTCTTGAAGAAACAATTGCTGAACAGTCAAAAGCAATTGTGAGTCCGGTCTCTAAAACGATCGATGCCTTACAAAATAGTAACTTTAGAACAGAGCTTCGTGAAAAGCTTAAAAAAGATTACGAAATTGCAGGGATTGGTGAAGTTTACGATAAATTTGTAGCCTATGGTGATTCGATTGAAAAAATGAAGATGGACTTTACTACAGAAATTCAAAACTTAGAGCTTTCGATCCAAGAGCAAAATGATGTGATTGAAGATATTGAAGAGTTGAGTACAAGAAAAATAAATCTCAATGACACTATCAAGTCAGATTTTGAAAATTCAAAAAATGCTATCATTCATACCATTGATCTTAGAGGTGAGCTAGAGATGCTTTATGATAAGCTTCATGGGTTAACTCATAGTATGCTTAAACAAGAGCATATGCTCTTAGATGGCACAAAGAACTCTAACCGAGTAATTGATGAAAATTTCAAGGCCTTTGATGCCGTTAATAGAACAAAAGAAGACTTTAAAGAACTCAAGCATGCAATGGATGAATTAAGAGTTCGCCTCAATCAATCGTTAGAGCAAACTCTACTGCAACTTAAGAAAAAGGGAAGTAATCCTAAGTTTGAAGAATCGATAGCTAATATTAGAGGTGAAATGCGATCTATTGAAAAAGTTCTTCAAGGATTTACCGGAGTGCTTCGTAATTTGGATGTCGGCCTTGGGAAAATGTCTCTTATTATTGAGCAGGTGGAGAAGTTTGACACTGATGCTATTGAAGATACGATGGTTGAGGTGAAGAATACTTTAGATGATATCCATTTTGAATATGGTCGTATCGCTCGCACTAATGAAACGACAGATGGGCAAGTGGTTGAGACTTTAAAATCAATGTTCGATTCATTCTCCTTAATGTCACAGTTTGATAAAAATTGTGAAAGCCTTCTCGATAATTTTAGAGAAGAAGAACTGGCAAAGAATGTTATCTTCACCGGAGATAATGAGCTTGAAGATGAGATTAACGAAAATCAGGATCAGTTTAATCTTCCTGCAGGGATTGAACACTTATCCCATCCATCAGAGATAAGTTCTTTAGAACAATAATTTATTCAAAGAGTTCTGTGGTTAAATGCAGAACTCTTTTTTCAAGCTCTCCTAATGTCCCATTGTTTTCAAGCACAAAGTCACTATTGGCCTTTTTCTGTGAAAGAGGCCATTGAGCGGCGAGTACCTTTCGATGGGTTTCTTCATCTCGGCCATCCCTTTGCATGAGCCTTTCCAATTGAATTTTTTCATGAGTTATAACGGCAATAATTTGATCAAAGAGAGGATCAAGTTTCTTTTCAAAAAGAAGGGGAACATCATAGATGATGACTTGCTTTGTATCTTCAGGAAGGGATAGCTTAAATACTCGAGGCAACTCTGCATATAAGAATTTCTCTAGTTCTGATTTGATCTTAGGATCAGAGAAAAAGGATTTTCTTAAACTTTTGAAGTCAATCTTTTCCCCGGTGAGGCTTTGAGGGCAAAGTTCCTTAACTTTGTTAAGGGTTGCTTCTTCTTGATAGAGTTTGTGAATAAGCTCATCTGCGCAAATGACATAGAGGCCATGATCTTTGAAAAGCTGAGATACCGTAGATTTTCCCGTTGCAATCCCCCCTGTTAATCCCACAATGGGATTAGGGCATTGATGTAGCCTATCTTTTGCAGTTAGGCGGATATACTTTTTCTTTAGTGTTTTCATAACAGTAGCATTAGGGCATTTTCTGGGATCTTTTGACTTCATTCCAGTAAACATCAAGTTGCTCTTGAGTCATTCCTTCAAAGCTTTTTCCCTCTGCCCTGATCAGGTCTTCCATTTGATAAAAACGTTTGAGAAATTTCTGGTTGGCCTTCTTCAAAAGATCTTCTGGGTCGAGATCGAGATGGCGTGCCAGTTGAGCAGCAGAAAAGAGAAAATCCCCCAGTTCCTCAGCAACTCTATCCTTATTGAGCTGTGCAGGCATAAGCTCTTCTTTAAGTTCCTGCCACTCCTCTTCGACTTTGTAGGCCACTTGTTGGGCATCTTCCCAATCAAAATTGAGCTTTTCCGTTTTTCTTCCGATTTCGTAGGCACTTGTAAGGGAAGGGGCATTGAGCACTTTTTTCTTAATGGCCCTTTTATAATCTTGATCTTGCTTCTCTTGGGCCTTGATATCATTCCAGTTTTCTTTAACTTCTTCAGTTGTGATTTTCTTTCCTTCTGGGTTAGCAAAGACGTGGGGGTGACGACGAATGATTTTTTCACTAATGGATTTTGCCACATCCTCTACGTCGAATTTTTTGACCTCATTGGCCAACTGAGAGTGAAGGACAACTTGCAAAAGAACGTCGCCTATTTCTTCTCGCATATGGTCATAGTCACCAGACTCAACGGCCTCCTTAAATTCGTAAGATTCTTCAAAGAGAAAGGGGAGTAAGGATTTATGATCTTGCTGCAGATCCCAAGGGCATCCTGTTTCGGGGTCCCGAAGGGCCTTGACGACTTGTACCAGTTTTTCAAATTCTGTTTGGGCCACGTTTCTTCCTCTTTGTATAATGTGATGTATCTTATTACCTTGAAGGTGGTAGTATGCTTCGAGCAATGCTACCATAGCTTAGGTTAAAATGAATATAATGCCCATGATCATTAAGTTCATGATGAGGGTGTAATTTGCCTTGCGTTAAGCAAGTTGAGAGAATGCAATGTCTAATGAAGAAGCGCAATGCTTTTTAGAAGTAACGGCCGAGGGAGTAAGTGACCCTATTTTTCATTCAGAACTGAATTGGTCTGTGGATGATTTTCCTTTTGATTCAGGTTTTGAGAAACGACTTGCTCTATGCTTAGGTGTTTTTCAGAACTTCTTTTTAGAAGGCCATGATGATTTTCCGGCCATGAAGGGAAAGGGTTTGAATGCGCTCTCTCTTCCCATCTCTCTGGTTGATGATGAGCAAATGAGGGAGATCAATAAGAATCATCGTGATAAAGATAAAACTACAGATGTTCTCTCTTTCCCTCTCTATGAAAGTTTGCGCTCAGGGGAGGAGATGATCTTCGAAGAACTTGAGTTTGGCGATATCATCATCAGTGTTCCAGTGATGCAAAAGCAGGCGACAGAATTTGAAGTGACTCCTGAAGGGGAGTTCTTCCATTTACTCACCCATGGCTTTCTTCATTTATGTGGCTATGATCATGAATTATCACCAGAAGAAGAGAAGCTGATGGAGACCCATGAGCAAAGGCTCATTAAGAAAATTTACGATTTAATTTATACGAAATAAGGATTTGTAATGAATCAAGAAATTAAAATTAAGATGGATGAATGTCGATCTGAACTCAAAGAATATACTCCCAAGTTAACGGCCCTACGGAGGTCACTTTGAAATAGAAAAGAAAACAGAGCGCCTGGGTGAGATTGCCCAAATGGAAGGAATGCCTGGATTTTGGGATGATGCAGATAATGCTGCAAAATTGCAGAAAGAAAAAAGTTTAATTTCAGATGTCGTAGATACGTATAACCTCTTACAAGAGTATCACGATGAGTTTGAAATTCTACGTGATTTTGCGAATGATGGAGATGAGGCCAGTGGTACGGAAGCCATTTCTGTTTTTGAAAAATTTAAAGAGAGTTTTCTTAAGGCCGAACAGAAAGTGCTCTTAAGTGATGAGGCCGACCCCAATAATGCTATTGTCAGTGTTAACTCTGGAGCAGGGGGAACGGAATCGTGTGATTGGGCAAGTATGCTGCAAAGAATGTTGCAGAGATGGGCTGAGTCGAAAAAATTTAAAGTTAGTGTATTGGATGTTCAGGCCGGAGATGGTGCTGGGATTAAGTCCGCCACCATGTTAATTGAAGGCCCTTTTGCTTACGGGTTTCTAAAGTCGGAAACGGGAGTTCACCGTTTGGTGAGAATATCTCCTTTTGATTCCAATGCGAGAAGGCATACTTCTTTTGCCTCAGTTTATGTTTCGCCCGAAATAGATGATGAAATTGAAATTGAGGTCAATGATAGTGATTTGAGAATTGATGTTTATCGCTCTGGCGGGGCCGGTGGACAGTCGGTTAACACGACGGACTCGGCCGTTCGTATGACCCACTTACCCACAGGCATAGTCGTGACCTGTCAGAATGAGCGCTCGCAATTACAAAATAAATTGCAGGCCATGAAAGTTTTAAAGTCTCGACTTTACGAGTTAGAACTAGAGAAGAAAAGAGAAGCTGCTGCAGAAGCAGAGGCCAATAAACAAAAGATCGAATGGGGAAGTCAAATTCGCTC
>JBFHGF010000017.1:0-16941 GCA_041583335.1 Bacteriovoracaceae bacterium | reverse complement strand
TTACTCCTTCACCAGAAGCCTAGGTCAGAAAAAAGCGCTAGAGTTCTTCCTCTTTAATGAACCTTTGATGAGTGAAGAGATGCTCAAGGCCGGGCTGGTCAATGCCATTGCTGAACATCCCGTTGAATTGGCCAAGCAATGGTGCGCTCTGATCTCGAAGATGGCGCCACTGTCTTTGCAGCATTTAAAGCAAAATGTGCAAAGGGCCGCCCAAGAGAGCTTTGCTGACTCCATGGATAACGAAACCAAGAGCCAGTGCTTTTTGGGCCAAAGTGAGGACTTTAATGAAGGGGTCCAGTCCTTTTTTGAAAAAAGAACGCCCGTTTTTAAAGGAATTTAAGGTACTTGCAACCTATGAATTTTTTAATTCGATAGGTATTTAGTTAAAATTTAAGTATATAGTAAAGATAGGACATAAATTAAGGAGCAAAGCATGCAAACAGCAACCTACTCTCCAGAAGAAACACAACTCTTCGAAGAAATTGCTAAGGGAAGAACCTTTGATAAAGGAGAAGAACTTCCTCCTCTCTACAGAAAACATTTGATGAACCTACTTTGGATGCAAGGTGATTCTGAATATTCTGGGGCCCTTGGTTATATGCCATGGATTGAAAAAGCTCCCGATGTAAAAGAAAAAGTTTTGGTGGCCCAGATCACAAAAGATGAAATGCGCCACTCTCAAGTGATTTACAAAATGCTACGTGACCTTGGAGAAAATCCAGAGGCCCATATCGACAGCACTGACATGGGTTGGAAGCTTGAAGAAGACGAAGTGAATATCGGTTTTCAAAGAATGAAAGATGACTACCGCGTAAATATCTTCTACTACCAAATTAAGTATTGGGAAGATTTTATTCTTTTCAACTTCCTAATGGACAGAGCTGCCGGTCACCAACTTGAAGATACCCTTCACTCCTCTTACCTTCCTTGGAAGAAAGGAATTGAAGGAATCTACAAAGAAGAAGTTTTCCACGTGACTCACGGGGATACCAATATGAAGAAACTTGCCGCTGATCCGGCCAAGAAAGAGTTCCTTCAAGAAAGGCTCAACCTGTGGTGGCCACGAGTGATGAATGTCTTTGGTAAAACCATTGGTGGGGCCAACGATATTTACGTAAGGCTTGGTCTTAAGCAGAGAACAAATAAAGAAGTACGCGATGTCTTCGTTAAAGAAATCCAAGGCCTTTGTGCAGAAATGGGACTTACCATTCCTGAGTGGTCAGAAGAAGAAAGCTTAAAAATCAAATACAATTAAAAAAACTAGGCCTTCTTCGGAAGGCCTTTTTTTATCCATTGATTAATTTCCAAATCATTCGTGCAGAAGCAAGAATCAGTGCCACTTTGTAAATACGCCTAAAAATCACCTCAGATGTTCTTCCTAGTAACACTACTCCAAGCTTCGTTCCTAAAATTGCTCCCAGAACCATGAGAATAATAATGGGAGCATATTCAAAATAAGAAAATTCAAGTCCCATAAAAAGAGGAATTTTTAACAAGTGGGTAAACATTTGGGTGACGGCCTTAGTGGCAATGATCTCTTCTTTTTTCAAATCATCGCGTAAGAAAAATGGCGCCAACACCGGTCCTGTGGCCCCGATAAAAGGGCCAAGAAATCCTGTTGCGATCCCAAGAAAGAAGAAGCCCTTATTGGGCAGAGCAATCGCCGGTAGACGCTTGGGTTTTAAAAGGGTGTAGCCGATGATGAGAAGAATGGGCCAATAAAAGAGAAGGGCCTGGGACTTTATGGCCTGTAAAAGAAGGAAGGCGCCAAAAACCCCAAGCGGAGCTCCCAAGAAAAAGTAGAGAGTAATTTCTTTGACGATATTCTTTCTTAAGAAGTAACAACGACTGGCATTGGAGACCAGTTGAACGACCCCATGCACAGGAACGATATGCTGCATAGGCATGAAGAAAGTCATTAGGGATAGAAGCGTAATCCCCCCGGCCATCCCCACAATGCCACTGATAAGGGAGGTGCCCACAGTAATCAAACCCAAGGCGATAGCGGTAATCATCATAGAATCTCCTGCCATCAATCTATAGTGCTTTGTCCCTTTGATAAAGGAAAAAACATTTGAGACAATATCCGTCTATACAATAGAGCAGAATAAAAAAATATAAATATATAAGAGGGATACTATGTTAAAGAAAGTTTCTGTCCTCGGTGCTGGAACAATGGGCGCTGGAATCGCTCAGTGGTTTACCCAGGCCGGCTGCCAGGTGCAATTATTTGATGTGCAAATAGAGCAGGCTCAAATGGCCATTGAAAAAATTCATTCGAGTTGGGACAAACTCGAGGCCAAGGGAAAATTCGCCGGCGAACAAGTTAAAAGCTTCAAGCAATCCCTCACCCAGACCCAAGAAATAACGGACTTCCACCGAGATAGTGATCTCGTGATTGAGGCCATTGTCGAAAACCTCAATATTAAAATTGAAGTCTTCCAAAACCTAAATCGCCACTTCAGCGAAGAGACCATATTTGCATCCAACACCAGCTCTCTGCCTATCGATTCCATGGCCAAAGAGTTTGGGGATAAGAGAAGGTCACGCTTTATCGGACTTCATTTCTTCAACCCTGCCCCCGTTATGAAATTGGTTGAAATCATCCGCAGTCATTGGACCCAGGACCAACTGGCCACGGACCTTCAGCAGTGGTTTAGTGATCAAGGAAAGAAGCCTGCCCTATGTAGTGACGGCCCAGGTTTTATTGTCAATCGTCTGGCCCGCAGTTTCTATGTGGAACCACAGAGGATCATCCGCACAGAATCACCAGAGCGCGTGAAAGAAAGCGATGAAATCCTAAGAGAAGTTGGAGGCTTTCGTATGGGCCCCTTTGAACTCATGGATCTCATTGGGGTTGATGTTAATCTTGAAGTGGCCAAATCCGTTTGGAAATCTTTTGGTTATGAACCACGTTTTAAGCCCCATCACATTCAAGAGAAGCTCGTCATCAGCGGACGCTGGGGCAAGAAAACAAAGGGAGGCTTCTATGAGTATTAAGATTATCTATAGTGCCCATCACCCCTTGGCCACTAAACTCGCCCAACTATCGCACTCTTACTTCTATGAAGAACCCATGGACTTTAATCAAATAGGTCCTGCAGATTTAATCTTTGATCTGACTTTGCTTGACGATCATAACAAGATAGCGTGGCTTGAAAAACTCACCACTCATTACAAAGTAATTTCTGATACCAGCTGCAATTGGGGTGAATTTCTTGAAGAGCGCTTTGAAAATTTACAGGCCACTATGGCCACGGCCTTCTATTCTCCCAAGGCAAAGGTAGAAGTACATCTTAGTGACTCTAAGGCCAAGGACCTCAAGACCAAGATCGATACCTTCCTCGCCAATTTAAACCTTGGGGCCCATTATGTAAGTAGTGCAGGCCACGGCTTCACCTACCCCAGAACCATCTCAACTCTGATTAACGAAGCTTACTTTGCCCTCGAAGATGGACTGGCCACCAGAGAAGATATGGATCAGGCTATGAGTTTTGGAGTAAATTACCCCCATGGACTCTTTGCTTGGAGCATAGAAATTGGGACGACCCCGGTTATCATGCTCCTTCAATCCCTCTATACCCAAAGTGGAGATCCTCGCTATCGCCAAGCCCCTTTGCTAAAAATGGAGTCCCTAAAATAAAGAAGCTCCTCACTCTCCTTTGTTTACTTATAAGTTCTCATTTGTGGGCCACCCGCATTTCCTATTTCACGATAGGAACAAAGGATGGAGAGGACGTCGCTGCAAAACTCGCCCAGGCGGGCTTCACCTTAAAGAAGCCCCACACCTATAGTGAAGGCCACCAAAGGGGACTCATCGTTCAATCGATTAAGCTTAGCAATGGCCAATACTTTCAAGTGGCCGCTCTAAACCCCAAGCAACGCCAACATGGGGCCTTGGCCAAATGGTATGAGGAACAAGTGGGCCAAGGCAGTATTGGGGCCAGTGTCGTGCTTGAAGATATGCCCACACCCTTGCCAAAAATTCACGCTCTCTATAGAAAGGCCAATATTCCCTCTCAACTTAAACGTTTTGAGCACTACTCTTGGCTATCGTTTAAAACGCAAAGCCCCTATGCCGCCCTGTCATTTATCCACCAAACCTACCTTCCCGCAGATGCTCAGGAGCTCCTCACCCATGACAATGGGGCTTACGGCCTAGGCCATATCCAGGTGCGCCCGGTGGGTAATGCTGAGACTTGGGCCAAGATCCTCACCCTCTCCGGGGCCAATGAGGCCTTGATCGATTTTGATGCTCCTTTATTTAGTGGCAAAGGTTTTATCACTGAAGTGGAAATTAAAACCAAGAAAAAACCCTTACCCCCACCATTGAAGCTCGAGCATATCCTCTTAAAATTCGTGAACTAGAATCTTTTGAAACTCTGTGCTATAGAGTGGGAATGATTATCATTAGTGCCTGCCTCACCGGAGTGGCCTGTCGTTACGACGGTGACCACAAGCTCAGAGTTGACCTCAAAGAATTACTCGATTCTGGTCAAGCTATGGCCGTGTGTCCAGAGGAGTTAGGTGGACTGCCGACTCCCCGTGATCCCGCGGAATATCAAGATGGTCGCTACCTCACCAAGCGAGGGGGCGATGTGACCGAGGCCTTTCACGCGGGAGCACAGAAAGCGTGGCAGCAGGTATCTCTTCATGAAATCAATAAAGCTATTTTAAAAAGTAAATCGCCCATGTGTGGTTGTGGTGAAATCTATGATGGCTCTTTCCAAGGTAAGACTTGTGAAGGCGATGGTGAATTCACAAAACTACTCAAGCAAAAGGGCATCCAAGTAGAAGCGAGAGATTAGTGGCAAAGCAACCCATGGTAGATTACAAAAGTGAATACAGTGAAAATGACTGGGACCAAGTTAAAGAGCTCATAGGAAGACCTCCCTATGGCCTCTACAAGGTCGTTAAATACCATCCCGTAAAGAAGCACCCCATGGTGATTCAAGTCATTCCCTGGGTAAAGGGCGCCCCCTTTCCCACCCTTTACTGGCTCACTTGCCCCATCTTAAAAAAAGAAATCTCTCATATCGAAAAGGATGCGTGGGTCAGTAAGCTTGAAAAAGAATACTTTGCCGCGGGCTCTGAAAACCTTGAAATGCTTCGCCAACACCATGCTCAATACCGTGATGATCGCATCCAACTTCTTCACGATGTCGGACTCAACTTTGATGAAATCCCTGAACCGATGGCCGAAATTATCAAGACCACGGGGATTGGTGGGATTCACGACTTCGATCATATCAAGTGCCTTCACCTCCACTACGCCCATCACCTTGCCGGAGAAAACCAAGTGGGAAAAGTGATGGATGAACTCTTTAACTTTGCCCGCTTCTATACTGCCTAAAATTTAGAAATAAAAAAGCGTAACTTACGCAGCACGACTTGCGCATAATTTACGCATAGATTATTCTAATTTTACGTTAATGGGAAAGCACCTAGTTGGAGTGTCCTGCCCATTAATCCTGCTGAAATTTAGACTTAGGTATTAAAACTTGCCTTGAAAAGTCGCGCCAAGAATTAGGCCTACTTTTGATGGAGAGCTATACCTTTTTTGAGATCATATTCAACATACAGGGAGGTTTGAAGATGAATTCGACACACACACACAATGGGCATGCCGTATCTCAGGGACTTGAAAACACGAGTAAATTCAGAGGGATACTTACAAAACTCCTCCATGAGGCCTTCTATTTGGAGGATGATTTCATCCATAGAAGTGCCTGTGAAGAAGAGAGCGACTTTTTGGCCAGTGAGCCTGAGGAGGATTGCGACCAAATGAGCTTCATTCACCAATTCCTAAAATTAAGGACTTAACCCCACTATTTCTAGGTGTGTCTACACATTACTCCTTAGCTAAAGTACAATTCTTTAATGTTAGACTTTGGCCATGAGATTCAATATTTAATCATCTTCTCTTCGGTTTTGATTTTACCGAAGATCATCCAGCGCTTTAAAGTGCCGGTGGGGATTACTTGTCTGATGTTGGGAATCCTCACCTCTTCCCTCTACCCAGAGTTGCGCCATGACCAACTTCTGCTCCTCTTATCACGCCTAGGAATTACTTCCCTCTTCCTCTTTGCAGGAATGGAAGTCAAGGTGGATGAGCTTAAAGAACATAAGCTTCCCCTGCTGAAGCATCTTGGGGTGGGACTAACGATCATTTTTGCGGTGTCCTTTGCTCTACAGTATTATTTCGACCTTCACTTTCGGGTGGCAATCATCCTCTCCTTAGGGCTACTAACTCCTTCCACTGGCTTTATCTTAAACTCATTGGATAGTTATAAACTCTCACGCTCCCAGAAATATTGGATCAGTTCAAAGTCGATTTCAGAAGAAATGATGGCCGTACTGGTGCTCTTCTTTGCGATGCAATCCGATGACCTGAAAAACCTTATCATTTCCATGGCCGTGCTCTTTGTGCTGCTCTTTGGCCTGCCCATTGTCTTTAGGCTCTTCATCCGCTACATCGCTCCCTATGCACCTAAGTCTGAAGTCGCCTTCCTAATCATCTTGGCCCTCCTTTGTGGGGTGATCACTAAGAAAATTGGTACATATTATCTGGTAGGGGCCTTTATTGTAGGGATTGTAGCGGGACGCTTTAAGCACTTTATGGATGAAAAAGAGGATAAGAATATCTTTGAATCCCTCTCCGTCTTCTTTGGTATTTTTATTCCCTTCTATTTCTATAAATCAGGGCTGAGCCTCTCCTTGGATATTATCACCAAGGAAGGGGTGATTATTGGCGCCTTCTTGTGCCTCTACCTCATCCCCTTGCGCTTCTATATTACCAATTACACCACCATCAATTTTCTTGGGCGCGAGGTCTACTCACCATGGAAGATCTCCCTCAGCCTTATGCCAAACCTTATTTTTGGCCTCGTTATTTCTTCCATATTACTTGAGAAATATCATACAGGGGCTTCCATCATCACAGGGCTCTTTGTCTATACCATTTTCACAAGCCTTCTGCCGGCCTTTACCTTCGAAACCAATCCTCCCAAGGAATATGATTCGACAACAATTGAATAAATTCTCTTTAGAAATAAATTTTATCATCCGATATAGGAACATCATCGTAACTATATCAGGAGCTTAGATGAACGTACTATTTTGTGATGACGAACCAGATCTCTTGGAGATCTACGGACTCGAGTTTGAATACTATTCTCCGGAGAATACTATCTTCAAAGCAGACTCACCTGAAGGTGCACTGGAAATTTGTAAGGCCTGTGAAATCGATGTGATCTTCACCGATTCTAAAATGCCCAATATGACAGGATTACAATTACTCAAGAACTTACGGGAAGAAAATATTTTTCCGAAAAAGGCCTATATGATCACAGGTTATATCAATGAATTTGAACAAAGAGATCACGAAATCTATGATTATGTCGACGAAGTGTTGCCTAAGCCACCCGATTTCGAAGAACTCGTAAATCTTGTCAGAAGATTCGCCGTAAGCGAAACAAGCATAAAAGAGAAAGCGTCCTAAGTAGGACGCTTTCTCTATTATTAATACTGTCTAATTATTCCGTCATCAACTTCAAAATCGATTTCAAAGGTATCGACTTCAATATCATCAACAAAGTCGAGCCCATAGAAGTTGATGGTATTGGCCCCTTCATCATAGTACCAATAGCCACCTTCCGATTCACGACCGGGCTTAAGAAGTTGCCCTTTGTAATAAACTTTAAGGGTTTCAACCTTTGGTCTTCTGCGCAGAAGAAGTGAAGGACGACCAATGAGAGAAGTTATATCTTCGGCAATCTTCGCGAGATCGGCACCAAAACGATCTGAACAGGCCGGCACATAGAATCCGTTGGAAAGCTCTATGATTTTTGCATACTGAGAATCGGCCCAGTCATTACGCCAGCCCCCATCACGAGTACAGCCGGGAAATTCTCTATTTTGAATCCCGCCATAGAAGCGAAGAATCTTATTGGAATTAATGTAACCCGAAAGAAAATTAAAGAAGGCCGTCGCTTCATAGAGGCCTGGGTTATAGCCCGGAGGAGGATTATCCCAACCGCTTAACTCCATCGACTGTTCTTCCTCATCGGTAATGCTGATCACTACAAGGTGAGCATTTTCACGAAGAAAAGATGGTCTTGCGGCCGAAGCCCCTTTATATTCATCAAGTTTCTTATGTACCGGCAAGAGCGTGGCCTCTGTCGCTGCACCATTGGTTCCTAAGCGGCTAACGGCCATTTGGAATTGGGCTACCACATCGCGAAAGCTAGTCGGATCCGATTGAGAAATGAGGGAAGAATCAAAGGACTTATCAAAGCCAAGATAGGGCTCTTCTTCGTGATCCGTTGATAATAGGCCCAATTTCCAATCCACATAGGAGGCCTTGGCAAATTCATTGAAGAAGAGCTCAGAGTTGGCAATTACACTATTTTGGATGGAGCTCATCGAACCAGAGTTATCAATCACTAAGATCACATCAATCTTCTTATCTAATTGAAGAAGACTCAGGGGATAAATACGAGCATCTTGTTCCTCCGGAGGAAGAGTTTCATAGTGAACATACTCATCTCCGTCTTTGAACGAAGATTCACATCCCAATAACATCAAAAGGGGGAAAATCCACAGTAACTTATTTCTTGTCATAATACTTACCTTGTAGACACATATTGTGAACTTCAGCACTCATACGAAAGAGTTCATCTCCCCATAACATACCATCGTTGGGGAAGGACATTTCGTTGTGAGACTCACGAGCAGGTGCAGCTTGAAAAATACTCACTTCATCTGCTGTAAAGCTATCTTTAATTCCTTGGGCCACTGCACGCATACGACTTAAAAGTTCAATGCGCACAAATCCCATTTTATAAATGGCGGCATCTAAAATCTCTTTGCGATTCATCCACTGTTTATGGGCTTCATCACGTAATTTGATTTTAGCATCGGCCACAATAGCACTATGGCGAGAGGCATAGGCAGAAATCCCTTGGTCAGTGAATGCCACCCCTTCTTTAGAGATGGCCACTTCACGAGCACGAATCCCCTTAACATAGAAATTCTCTTTAACCATGGGTGGATTTTCCATGGCCACCGCCGCTTCAATTTTCTTGGCCCAGTTCTTATTAACGTTAATAAAGGACTGAATCGAACGCTTGGCCTCGATAAATTGACACATCATCGTGTTACCAATGGCCTGGGCCAGAAAAACTTCGGGATAGAATTGATCGGTGAAAACTTGCATTTTCAAAGACTCAAGCTGTCCTTGAGCTGTTGGGAAGTCCCTTTCTTGCAGCTGTACCCAAAGGGCTTCCGTTCTCGCTTCGAGAAAATACTTCGAAGTTTCAGGAATAAGGTAGTAGAAATGCTCCGCTTGCTTATAGGCCCCCGCTTGATAGAGAAGACGGCCAAGAGTCATATAATAGAGAGCAATCTCTTCTGGTTTCTTAGACTTTTCAATCCAAGGCTCAACCACTTTAGAGATCAATTTACCAGAGGCCCCCAACTGACCTTTACGACCATAATCGAGAAGTGCGGTATGGGCCAAAAGAAGGCGAAGTTCATCGGACTCATTGAGCTTACCAATCCAAGACACGGCCTTATCCCCCGTTCTCAGAGCATTAAACCCCTGGAGGGAGTAATTGATACGACCTTCAACACCAGTGAGCTTCTCTAAATTTGTGGCCAAGACATTATCTACAAAGAAGCCCTGGTTAATCATAATTTGAGAACTTTGAGGGGCCACCACATGATCGAGTGCAAGACCAAGCTCTGTTTTAGCAAAGCCAGTAAGAGCACTGAAGCTCGCCCACTGATCATAGAAGGTTTGAAAATAACCTAACTTATAAAGGAGGTACAACTCAGTTGGTTTCTTTAGAGATTGTAACTTGGGATCGTTGAGGTTGGCCTTATGGTAGACCAAGAAGGCCTTGGCATTTTGACCAGTAAAGATCAAGTTAAACCACTCATTGGTCTCAGGAGTTACGGCCCCCAGGGCCTTCCAACGACTATAGAGTTGAATCAAGAAGGGATCATCAAGCTTGAGTTGTCTTACTTGACTCAATTGTTTTGAAAAATCAATATCAGCACCATCAAGCCCAGATAAGGCCGTAGATCCTTGTGCCCATAATTGCCCCACACTCTGTGACAATAGAAGCAGCATGAAGATGCTCTTATGTAAGTTTAATCTTAAACCCATAATGGTCTATCCTAGTTAAATCGTTAGCCTCGGTCCCCAGAACCAAAGAGATAACCAATTTCTAAATAACCAAAGCTATTGCTCTTAAATACTTTTCCAGACAATTGATTTTGGTTATAGAATTCGTTCTTAAGTCCCACACGAGTACTCATGTGTTTTCCAATCCAAAAGGAGAGGCCAACATCAAGCAATCCGTGATTCGTTTTTCCTGAGGCCAAATCCATTTGCCCTACCCCAAGAGATACGTACTGATCAAAGTAAACAACAGTTTCTTTGGACCAGCGTAGTTTTCCATAGATGGTATTGTAGTTGGCAAAAATTTCAGTGGCCGTCTTGGCATAATCTGTATCGGGAAGAAGCTTTTGGTCATCAAAGAGTCTATTACCAGCATCAGTCAGTTTATTTTGGTATTCCGTATAACGAACGCCAAAAGACCAATCGCTATTGAGGTGGTAGCGATAAGAAAGCGCGATATCCTTAGAGTCCAAGTGGCTATCAGCAGTAAAGTTATGTCCACCTTGAAGAGTGAGTTCATGGCGATTAATCAAACTCGAATAACGGGTATTAACGATATAGAGCTGATCCTGACCCAAGAGAGGCGTCACTTTATCATCGGGAATATTAAGAGCATCAAGTTTATTTTCAAGCTTGGAAACTTCTCCAGTTTCAGCAGCAAGAACTGATGAAGTTCCAACCACTGCTGCTAGTAAAAATAACTTTTTGATCAATTTTGTACTTTTCATTTTATTGTCCTTTCCTGCCTAAGTCTTAGAAGTTTTCATTGAGAAGGGTATCAAACCACTTCGCAGGAATTTGTTCATCATCCACACTTGTATTGAAATCGGCCCACTCAGTACCAAGGATAGAGATTCGACCTCCACCAGCTCTTTCGGTACGAGAGCAACTCAGACCAATGATAAAAGGGTTAATATCTGTTTCAGAAAGCCCCAGTACCCCCTTACAGTTTTTCTCGGTATCGTAGAGACCACCGTTGAAGATAATGGGATCAAATGACTCACTTGAAGCACTTCCCTTCAACCCGATATCCGCACTAGGCACATCAAAATGCTTGGTATAGTGAAACTTAGCATTCGCAAGCTTTGGAGCATTTGGGATCTGAGAAAGTCTTCCAATAGGGCTCATGTCATACTTATTAACCAAAGTATCGAGAAACTTAGGAGGAAGTGATTCAATAAGGGGTGAGGCCACCACAATATTGTCAATCTCGTCAATCGCCTTTTGCACCTTATCTTGAACAGATTTATCCAAGAGTGTACTGGAAGTAATGACCAACGTTTCACGATCAGAGATATTTCTTAAGTTGATGGCCTGAATCGCAGGATTCATCATTTCCATATCTTTAAAGCGATTCTTATAGAAAACAACTTCAGGGTCACGAGTTGAATCTGCAAAGATCAGAGTTTTCTTACGACTCTCGGGAAAGACTTCCACAATGAAACTTTCCGTAGAAGACATATTGTAATCAGACGTGGCCTTTACATTGAATTGAAAAACTCCGGCCTGATCAAAACGGGCCGTAAGAGATCCGTTCTTCCAAGAAACGTATTGCCTCATCTCTTCAGGAAAAATTTCTACTTTAGGAATAAGAGAAGTATCTTCCATATCGGTAATACGAACCGTACGAGAGATAGGCTTATTGTACCCGAGATAGATGAGGTCATTTACTGGCCAGCTTCTTCTATCGATACGAGGGGCTTTACGATCACGTACAATGAATTTCACATCAGTAGAAGAGTAACTACAGTTATTATAACTGCCACTGAAAGACAGTACGCAGGCCTTAAAATTAAGGGTATGGGTTTCACCATTGTGTGCAGGAGGAATATCATTCCAAGTCACATTTAATACTGATGAGTAATTATCAGGATTTTTAACGATCTCAACTTTAAAGTCACCAAATTGAGGACGATCAGCTGCCCCCCCAAGAAGTTCAATACGTGGAACAACTTCTTTATTCAGATCATAAGCGGCAACTTGAACGCTCACATCAAGACCTTGAACCAAGCTCTCAGGAGCAACTAGTTTAGAATCAAGTCTTACGTCATTAACCGTAATAACAAATTGCTTTTCTTCGATATGATTGGCCGGATTAGAGACAAAGATCGTTCCATTATACTTAACAGAGCGACCATCTCTTTCTTGATTCACATGAAAGAAGTCAGGAGTAAATTCCATCGAAAATTTTGTAGGATCATCTTTATCCGCAATCAATTCGATATTAGGTGGCATGTCCTTAAGAAGAACTTTATAGGGTCCTAGCGGATAATCCACATTTTCAATCGTAAATGTTGTTGAGAATTTCTCCCCTTCACTTACTGAACCATCGCGGGCCGTATTGATTTTGATTAACTGAGGAACATCGTGAACCAAAAGGTTCACATCTTTTCGATAAGCACGAAATTCATCTTCAGAGCTTCTGATTTCCACAGTAATAGGATAGAGCTGACTTTTAATTCCCGGATCATTGGGATCATTTCCTGCGAAGTGATCAGGAATCCAAGAGATAACATTAGTCTCTTGATCATAAGAAGCACCTGCAGGTAGCCCCTCTACCGAGATAATCGGCGTACCTGGCTCAGCAACGGCACCACGAATAAGGTAAGTCCCCTTCCTTCCTTCGCGAAACTCAATGACGTCATTGACGGCCAGGGAAAGCTCTGGAAGAGGTTCTTCTTCAAGAGTAGGAGTACGGACAATAACACCACCATCTGCAGGGTATGGATTTTCATCACAACCGACAAAGAGTGCAGAGGCCAGAAAATAAATTAAAAATAGTGTGAGTGTTTTATTCAATTTCATTAGGAACCTACCGGTCTTAACATAAAGGGATATTTAACAGGAACAGTTACCCCACCCTTAGGTTTGGGGAATTGCCATGTCATCATTTTCTTTTGGATACATTGTTCTGTTGGAGCATCTTTAAGGGTTGTCCTACGAACTTTTGCGTAATTCAGACGTCCTGAAGCATTAATCTCAAAGCCCATCTCCACCAAACCTTGAATTTCAGGTTTAGTCTTAAGCTGAGTTTCGTAACAGCGGCGAACTTGGTTGAGATATTTTGCGATAGTTGCATTAATCGCATAACGAGAAATACCACCCTCTAGAGTTACATCAGAGTTAGAAACCGCAATGGCCGAAATTCCCTTTCCGCTACCAGAAGCAACGAGAGTATTTCCATAACCACCTTTACCTCCACCGGCTCCTTTGGTTCCAATTCCACCAAGACCTGCAACTCCAGTATTACCAACTGTTGTCTTCTTAAGTCCTTTACCAAGTCCAGTGAGAACTTCCCCACCAGATCCAGCGTCACCACCGGCCCCTGCTCCGGCCGTGGCCTTAGCAAGATTCTGAGGAACTCCCCCCACAACCTTCTTCATATCTTTTGAACCCACCATACCGAGGAAACCGAGGTTCCTCTTCACAGCACGTTTGGATATCTCGGCCTTAGTAAGAGGTTTCACTTTGATATTGGGATTAACGGGTTTACTGATATTAACCACGCGCTCCGGCTTCTTTATGATCTTAACCGTAATGGGCTCAATCACTTTTTCCTTTTCAAGTTCCTCTTCTTCAACAGGTTTTTCTTGAAGGAAATAAAGAACCGGAAGAAAAACAAAGGTCAGAATAATGGTCCACTCAAGGGCACGATTTAACCAAGAAGCTTCATCTTCATGGTCAACAAGAATAGTATTTACGCTCTGAGCTCCACCTTGAACCAACTTGAACTTCCCAAGTGGAGTATCGAGTAACCACCCTTCCGAGGTTTGCTCAGCATTACAATTATTCGTGCCTTTTACATCAAATTTCCCAGAGGTTTCCGCCAAGTTAAATGAGCAATGCCATTTATCATGATCACCAGTGGCAAAATCAAATCCTTGACGCTTACGCGTCTCCACTCTTTTTTCCGCGCGATCACGGCCAATGAGTCCGAACTTTGAATGAAGGCCATACTCGCCATCAACCACGTTCTTTAAGATTTTAACCAATTCTCCAGATTCAGTTTCTACTGCAATCATTGTATCTTCTCCCCGAAATCGTCTGCCATGACATCAAGAAAATCTTTTCTAAATTTTAATAATCCAGAATCCTTTTCGCCAATATTACCGGTAACTACCGACATCTCAGGTTTCTTTCGCTCCCCTTCAATAAGAAGGGATTCAAAATCCACTCGTCCTTGAGATTTATAACGTACATTCTTCCCTTTCATTAGAGTATCCGTTGCGGCCGATTGCCCCATAACAGATGTACTTAATGAAAGGGTAAGAAGGGCCATTATCATTAAATGGTTTCTCATATCGTTTCCTCCACTTCTTCCTTAACAGGAGAATCGATTTTTGGCTCAACAACCTTGGGAGATACACTCTCCAAGCGTCCTTGATAATAAGCCGATAATCTTCTCATATTATTTTCTTCAAAATACTTATGAAGTCCTTTGAGGGCATTGAGGTTATTGGGCTCTTTTAAGAGTGTGGCCTTTAATTCATCCACACCTTCATAATTGCTGGCGATGACACTGGCCTTCTTCACTGGCTCCAGCTCAATAAAGGCCGAGTACTTAGTCCCTTGAATCTCTTCAATATTCTTCACAATGCGATCTCGTGCGGCCACTTGCTCCGGATCTTTCAGATCATAAGAGGCCAATTGTTCATCGAGTAAGCGTTGATAGTCAGAACGAACCTTCTCAAAGGGCTCGGCCATACCTTGCAACTGAATTTGTACTTGGGCCATGGTCTCATCATCCAGATCGGGAGGAAGAGGTGTCGCTAGAATATCTTCTGTCATTTTGCCATAAACTCTAGTGATCATATGAAGAAGATAAATACGGGTCTCAAGATCAGCTCCATCGAGTTTTGGCTTGGCCACACTTACAAATTTATCAATCGCACGGGTTCTCTTTTTAAAGAGCCACTTCGAACTTCTTCCATAGAATTTAATTTTATTCACCCCAGAGAACTGTTTCTCCACCCCTTCAAGGATGAGCTTCGACCAAACAGGACCTTGTGACTCAGATTGAGACAAAAGGATTTTCTGGGTGGTCTTTCCAGGTTTTTCCATCTCCAAACGATTGGCCAAAGAAAGTTTCCTCTTCATGGACCATGGAAGGAAGAGTGACTTAGAATCGATCATTCCCGCTTCATCTAGAGTGAGGAAAATCGCGCCTTCAAGTTGCTCAGGCATTTTCTTCTCTCTCTTAACCTTGGCCACCATGGAAGTCAGGATACGGTTACGATCAGAGAATTTTTCATCAAGTTCATAAAGAAGAGCAATCTTAAGGTAGAGTTCGTAAGGAGCTTTCTTCCCCTCTTTCTTAAGGATGAGTTTTTCTTGGAGTCTGGCCGCATCTGCATAACGCCCCATCAGTTCATACTCAGTCATGAGGGCCTTTTCATCCCCCGCTTTTTCAAGAAGGGAGATAAGCTTGGCCTGATCCGCAAACTTAACCGCTAAGACTATAGCATTGGAACAAGACTTCTGCGGATAAACACCTTGAAAACAGAAGTCATAGAAGGCCTGGAGAGACTCTGGAGAATCGGTGAGCTTAGCGGCCTTTTCAAAGCGGGCATCAACCTGAATTTTATCCATTTGCGCCGTATCGTTGGCCAATTCTTTTTGTAACTTCTTATCTTTTTCAACAGAGGACATATCGGCAACAGCAGTGAGGCCCTTCCATAGTGCGACTTGAGCAATAATGCTGTCGTAATCTTTTTTCTGATTGAAGATATCGAGCACGAGGTTCTGAGAAAGCAGAGACCAATTAGTAATTTTCTTACTATCCACGGCCCCATCTACAAGAGATTTAAAAAGAGGAAGTGCCTGATCGTATTCTTTCTTACCGTAGTACTCACGAGCGGCCACATAAGTGAATTCATCCGCTTCAGCCGATCCCTTAAGGATCTGCGCGATGGCCAATGATTCTTCGATAACCACATCAGACATCTGTAGTTTTTGGGCCATGGAAAGGCGGGTTTGGCGCAACTTACGAATCTCAGCAGGTTTTACCCCAAGAGCGATATCTTCCTTGATCCAAACACCTAAGCGAGCAATCTTCGTTTTCTCATCTGATTCGGCCTTTAACCAACCTTGTTGCAGTTTCTTGCGAAGGTCATCATTAGGATAAATAGTCAGGTAAATGTCGATAGAGTTTTTCAAAAAAGGATTGAGCTCAGGAATCACTTCCGCCTCGGAATCCACTTGCACTAAGTAGCGACGGAAGATCTTATTGACCTCTTCGCGCTCTTCTTTGGCCTTAGGCCCATTACTAGGTAGATCGGCGGCCGTTCTTCCTTTTAGGTCACTGAGGTACTTTTCTACTTTATCCCAGTTACGAAAACCGTAATACTCTTCGAGTAGACGAACCTCATAGTAGAGGTTGGGCTTTTCTTCATTAATATAGGCCAGAAGATGAGATCCAGCGCGACGATTACCGGCCACATAGAAGGCTTCAACTAACTGACGAACAAGTTCAGGACGCTGAATTTGAGCAGAGAGCTTACGAGTGTACTCAAGCTCTTTAACTCCATTCGTATCCGCATTGGACATAAAGAGCATCAGGTCTTGTAGAGATGACTCTCTGATCTCACCTGCTTGCGTGGCCGTAGGGTCCACAACCCAAAGGGCCGCTTTCATCTCGGCGATAGCGGCATCCAATTTCGTATCTTTAAAGTAGAGCCAACCCTTTCTATAGTGGGCATAATTACAAGTCGCCTTGGCCTCACAAAGAGCAAGGGCCTTATCGTAATAAAGGACAG
>JBFHGF010000016.1:0-17337 GCA_041583335.1 Bacteriovoracaceae bacterium | reverse complement strand
TTCAGCGAACCCGTAGGGTCGAATCCTGCACATGATGTAATCGAATACTAATGAGATTAAAATGGCGCACCCGGCAGGATTCGAACCTGCGACCATTCGCTTAGAAGGCGAGTGCTCTATCCAGCTGAGCTACGGGTGCATACGAGAAATTCAGAACATTCATTCTACAGATTAGAGCTGAAAATGACAACCGAATAATAACCGGAATTTAGGGCCATATCCCTCAGATGTCAAGAATAAGAAGCGCTGCTGTGAAGTTAATTTATACTGATAATGGAAAAGATGTTAGAGTCTCGGCATGAATACGAAGGCCTCGATTAAACAACAATTCTTAAGTTCTTTAGAAGAACTTCCTGCGCTCTTGGCCCAGAGGCAGCCCATTCTCTTTTTAGGCTCACGCACCTCAACAGTTATCCCTTACGACAAGCTTGAAGAGGGACTAAACGTTGATTTTCCATTGATTGTGGATAGCTCCAAGCTGGTACCTAAGCTTGAAATGGTGGGAGATTCTCTTAGTGTTAGAGGCGCAGCGAGTTGGAAAGAGGCAAAGGCCTTTTGCCATTCCCATGGCCGAACCGTTATGACTTCTCCGACAGAAGAGTTGGCCCAAGTTCTAAGTGGTGTGGCCACAAGTTGTACCGGTGAGCGCTGTTTTGGTTTTGGTACGTTAAGGGACCAAATAGAAGAACTTGAATATATGAGTGCTCAAGGAGAACTGAAAATCTTGAATGCCAATAGAGATTTAAAAGACCATGAACTCTTTGCGGACCCGCGGGCGCTAGATTTACTCGAGCGCTATCAAGATAGCTATAGACCCTTTGAATCCTATAAGAATGCTCCATTTCCTCGCTTTGAAAAAGAGACCGACCTTATGGTGGGTACTGAAGGTCAGCTGGGAATTGTTACGGGAGGAAGATTTAATACTCAGAAGTCAGAACCTGTTGTATTTCTTTTTTTCTCACTCCCTAAATGGGAAGAAGATTATAGCTTACATTTAAATATTTATGAGAAAGTTCAAGCTCATCGAGATGCCATACTGGCCTGTGAGATAATTGATGAGAACTCCTGGAGCTATTTAGCTCAAGATGAGATTCCTGTTGGAGGGAGAGATACTATTTTCTTGGAAGTTCGAGAGTCTGAGTTAGAACGTATTTATGAAGAGCTAATTACAGAGCTTGATGGTATTGAAGAAGAAGATGTCTTCTCCATGCCTGCTGCCAAATGCCACGAGCTACGAATGAAAATTCCTCGTGCAATCTTTGAGCGTAATTCTCAAATGGGAGTGGTGAAAAAGGGAACAGATGTCCAGGCCATTGGGGATAATTTTGTTCGCTTATTGGACCTTTATCGAGAGATGGCCAAGCAGGGGATTCAGTATAACCTCTTTGGTCACTTTGGCGATGCCCACCTACACTTCAATTACATGCCTACTGCGAATCAGGTTGAACTGTGTGCTACACTATTAGAAAGTTTTTATGGAGATACTTTGAAGTTTCAAGGCTCTCCTTTTGCAGAGCATGGAATAGGGCTTCTCAAACAGAAGTTTATCAAAGCGTTTCTAAGTCCTGTTCATTATGAAATGTTTGCGTACCTAAAGAGTAAAATGGATCCGGATACAATTCTCTTCCCTCAAGGGTTTATGGGATTAGTTTCGGCAGGAGAATAAGTGGAAGAATCGAAAGGGCGAGTTATTCGTAGTTCAAAACGAGAGTTTGATATTCGTCGTGAGAATGGTGAGATCATTTCGGCCACAGCATTGGGTAATCTTCTCAAAAGAGATCGCTCCGTTGTTGTGGGGGATTACGTAATCTTGACTCAGATTCCTGAAACTGGTGAGTGGCAGATTATTAATATCGAAGAGCGTACTTCAGAGATTTATCGTGTGTCTATCCGTGAACAAAGAAAGAGGGTGACTGCGGCCAATTGCGACTTATTAGTGATTCTCTCTTCTGTATCGAGGCCCGCGTATAAGCAGGGGATCGTTGATCGCTTTCTAGTGCGTGCTTGTCAGTGGGGAATTAGGCCCATTGTTGTTTTCAATAAAATGGATGAATATGATAAGGCCGAAGGGCCTGACCTGCTCTTTGAAAGGGAGCGCTTAGAGCTTCTGGGGGCTGATTGTTATGAGATCTGCGCGAAGCAAGGAGAAGATTACCAAAAGCAATTTTTTTCCTTGGGGTGGAGTGAGCTTAAAGAAGCCCTTGAGGGGAGAACGGCGATTTTTCTTGGCCAATCAGGTGTGGGAAAGAGCCAAACGATTACTCAATTATCTGGTGGGGAAGTCGAACTCAAAACTAAAGCAGTGGGAAAAGTGGGGAAAGGTTCTCACACCACGACTTGGTCAGAGTTAGTTGAACTTCCCAATTTCTACCTCATTGATTCTCCCGGGATTCGTTCATTTTCTTTGGAAGATATTGATCCTCGAGAGTTGATTACTTATTTTCCTGATCTTGAGGAAGTTGGTGTTCAGTGTAAGTTTAATGACTGTCAGCATGAACCCAATTCAAAAGGTTGTGCCTTCTATACAGAGGCTTTGTCAGATAAACAAAAGGCAAGTCTCTATAGCCGCTTGGATTCCTATAAACGTATTCATGAGGAAGTTTCTCAGATTCCTATGTGGAGTAAAAAAATAAATTAACGATATTTCAATAGCTTAGGAAGTTAGATACCTTCAGAATTTCACTAGATTCTTTTCAGAAAATTTCGCGAAGTGCCGATAAGCCCTTATGAATTGACCTGTTCCGATCAAGAAGAGCAGAGTCCAGAGATAATTAAGGAGATAAGCATGACCGATAAGGTGCTCGATTTTGTAGGAAAGAGGCAAGAAAATATTGAACATAAGAGACGTCAGTTTGAACGTGTGCTTTTCAATAACTTCCTTGGTGCTTATACAGAGGTCGACCAGGCCGGAAGTAAGTATCCAGTATCATTGGTCGACGTATCTTATGATGGATGCCTATTTCAAGTTCCTTGGAATTTCAAAAGAGATGGAAAAATCGCTGATGATACAGAAATCACCATGAGAATGTATTTTACTAAAAATTCTTTCATTCCCGCGCTAGTAAAAGTTAAGTATGGACGTGAGTTTGTTGATCAAGATGGACAGACGTATATGCAATATGGATGTGAGTTCGATAAGTCGATGCCAAGCTTTCAAGCGGTGCATTCTTTTATTGATTTCCTCTACAAGTTTGCTGAGCATTCTAGTGTAGATAAAGGATCCAACACGGTTTATTTCCTATAATTGAAAATGAAATAGATTAGACAAGAGGCGCTTGATTAAGCGCCTTTTTTTATATTTTCTAACGCTTTGCTTACTAGTCTGATCACCCCAAAAATGCTAACAAAGAGCTATGAAATTAGCGATATTAGGTACGGGTCCCATTGCAATGGAAATGGCCCTTTTCTTTCATAATGAAGGCGCCATGGTGAAGATGATTGGCCCTCAAATTCCTGGTGGAAAAATCCAACGACTTGCGGCCCATTCCAAGGCCGGTGAACTAACTTGTTCAACTGAGGGGATTTCCCCTTGGGGTCGAGAGTTCACAAAATTTGAAGCCAAAGGACAAGTAAGCTTTCGTGAATTATGGGAACAGTACTATAGTAAGATTGCTACATTTTTAAGTGCTGAGAGTATTTTTGTACCTCGCGATCTTATTCGTGTTCAAAAACAATACCTTCATCCGGATGAAGTGATTGAAAATCGTACTCGCCTTCTCGATCTTTTTCGCGTGACCTATGGGCTCAATGCCTCTGGCCTAGTGGATCAGCAATTGGCCGAAAATCCGGAACTCGCTGATAAAATTGGTGCCGATATTTTAGAGTCCCTTAAAAATCAAGTGGAATCATTTGAAGATTTTGACTTGATCATCGATGCTCGTGGTCCTTACCAGGAAGCCTTGAAGATGGGGGCCGGACATGACTATGCTCTTAATGAAAGACCTCTGGCCGCAATGGGACTTGTGGATTATGGATATGATTTTCTAAATGGGGAAGAGGTCACAGAAAAAACTCTTACTCTCGTTGGAGATACCGAACTTGCGGCCTTTCAGTTGGTAATGCTTGAATCATGGCTTGAGAAAGAGGGGCATGAAATCAATATCGTAACTCATCATGCTTCTGCCTTTGAAGGTTTCTTAGCAGAGAAAAGAGAGAGCAGTTGGCTACAAGATCAAGTACGTGCTCTGATATCGAAATATATGAAGAATTGGCGTAGTGAGTGTGAAAGGGTTGAACAAGAGCTTTTCGAATGGAGGAATCTTGAGCCTCATATGAAAACTAAAGTTCCCCGGCCAAAATTTCCTGAGCCCAAAGTTAAGCTCTATGAAGGCTATACGGTTACTTCTGTAGATAAGCTCACTGACCGCGAACAAATCTTCCTGACATTGGAATTACCGATCTGGAAGAATTCAGATAACGATCGCAGGGAGCTTATTACTCTCTCTCAAGATAAGGTGCTTGCCTGTACGGGGTTTGAAAACGACAACGCCCCCGTTCGCAGTTTACTGCGGTTAGAAAAGGAACCAGGATTTATGACCATAGATTGGTCTACTGGTGAGGTCAATTTGAAGGCCGGTCTGGAAAAGGCCCAGACCACTATTGATCAAGTCTTCACATACTTTTCCAAAGGATAATTGAAGAATGAAACTATGTTTTGGGATATTACTTCTCCCATTGCTTATATATATATCAAGCTGTGCCGTAACGAATTCTGGTGCGAGAGGAAATAAGGCGGGACCTGACGCAGGCTTTGAGCGGCGTCGAGTAGAGGAATACTTTGTGAGTTCCGGAGTAGAGCGCTATTTTCTCCCAGAAGTTCCGTACTGGGCCAACTTTAGTGAAGAGGCCAGATGTCGCAGAAAAACTTCCATTAAGTTTTTCAATATGGAGGCCCTGCGCTCTTCTTTACGTTTAACTTATGAAGAGTCCATTCAGCTTCAGTTGATGTTCAACGACGAAGTTCAAAAGGTAAAGGCCGAAAAACAAATTGCCCACATTCCCTTTGAAAATGAAGAAGAGATTTTCTATCAGGTGAGTGACCGTATTCAGGCCGGAATTCGTGTTTTTAGAAAGCCTACATTCAAGAGGGTCAATGTTATTTGGATTGATCCTTATCTGGGAAATCTATCTGCCCTACGTGAGCTGATGAATAAGTCTGAAATGTATCAAGGTCACCCTATTTTTGTGAGCCTTTGCTTCACATTCAAAGAGATGGCAGAGTGGATGAAGGAGCATAATTTTGACCAACAAAATATTAGGAAAATTTCCTATGAGCTTCTGACTCCCTATACGGAAGAAGGAAAACTCGATACTACTTATCATTTGAACTTTGATGAAATTTTAAAGCATAAGAAAGTTTATATTTACGTTAATAAAAATTGGAGTGCACCAGAATTATTTGACGGTGACTTCCAGTTAAAGAAAATCTAAGGAGAAAAAATGTTTGGTTTAGGTGGAACTAAGAAATCAGAATACAAAGAAGATATCGAGCGCCCAGTCGCGGTTTTTCAAACCAATATGGGAACTTTTAAAGCAGAGCTTTACGCCAAAGAATGTCCTGAGACTGTATGGAATTTCATTAATCTTGCAGAAGGAAGACAAGAGACTCCTGCAAAAGAAGGAAACTTCTACGACGGATTAACTTTCCATAGAGTAATCAAGGGCTTTGTTATTCAAGGTGGATGTCCGGATGGAATTGGTACAGGTGGCCCAGGTTATCGCTTTGGTGACGAGTGTCTTCCTGAGTTAAGACATGAGGGAGCTGGAATCCTATCTATGGCCAATGCTGGACCAGGAACAAATGGTTCTCAATTCTTTGTTACTCTTGCTTCAACTCCTCACCTTGATGGTCGCCACACTGTATTTGGTAAGGTGATTGAGGGAATGGATGTTGTGAATAAAATCGGTGTTACTAATACTGATTATAATGACAGACCGGCCGAGCCCGTAGTAATGGAAAAAGTAACTATCGAGCGATAAGAGTTAGCAGTTAGCGGTGAATAGTGAACGGTTACGGTATACAGTGACCGTCACTGTAATCGCCACAGTTAACTGAAAACCAGCTCACCGCTCACAGTTTCATATTTCATCAAAAGAAACGCGATTAACCATCAATTGAATATACTCATTTCCGTTGAAACGATTAATTCCAAGAGTGAAGAAAATCGTCAGCTCTTCTTGATTCTGGCGAGTAAAGACTTGTTGGGGGTGGGGTTTATTGAAGCTGCCAACATAATTAAAGCTAATTCCCTTGATTGGAGGGATTTTTACAGCAGGATCTTTAGGAGCAAAGGTCCAACGCACATGAACATCTTTTAAGAGGTCATAGTTCGTCAGTTTTACTCCTTTCATTCTAAAGATAGGCTTTTCATTTCCCATTCCAAAGGGCTCAAGGAGATCAAGTTCCTTAACTAATTTAGGATTAATTTCTTCTGGTGAAATATCCAAGTCATAGTGGTCTTGCTGAATTCTTTCAATAAGAGGTATATCTCTAAGGAGTCCTTCCATCTTTTCTTTGAAGGCTCCAAGATTTTCTTGAGGCATACTAAGGCCAGCCGCGGCCTTGTGGCCACCAAACTTAGTAAAGAGATCACTGCAGTCTTGTAGGAGATTAAAGATATTCAGGTCTCCCGCGGAGCGGGCAGAGGCCTTAATGATGCCTTCTTGTTCTGCATTGGTAAAAACAATGGCCGGTACTTTAAAACTTTCAACTAATTTACTGGCCACAATTCCAATAACACCTTCGTGCCAATCTTCTTGATAAACGATGGCAATAAGGGGATCAGCTCCATCAAATGTTTTGAGAAACTGTTCTTTGGCCGAAGCAAAGACCTCGGCCTGAATGAACTTACGTTCTTTATTACTCACTTCAAGGTGAGAGTAGTTCTCAAAAGCTTCTGTAGAGTCATTGCTGATCAAAAGATTGAGTGCCTTTTCGGGATGGTCCAATCTTCCTTTCGAATTGATAAGAGGACCAATATTGAAGGAGAGTTTCTCCGAGGGAACCATTTTCTGTTTACGTTCTTCGGGGCTAAAGAAGGCCCTGATCCCTGCATAACTGGTTTGAGGAATTTGTTTGAGTCCATGACGAACCAACTTCAAGTTCATGGGAGTGAGTTTGGCCAAATCACAAATGGTGCCAATGGCTACAAATTGCAAAAGAGGATATAGAGAGGGAACCTGTTGTCCCTTTGCTTCTAGTTGTTTTCTTACTTCCCAACAAACGGCAAAGGCAACGCCAACTCCGGCCAATGGACGAAGTTGAGATTCTTCTGGCTCATCTCTGCGATTAGGATTGACGACTGCGTAGGCGTCAGGCATTTCGTCACGAGCATCCTTGTGGTGGTCAGTGATAATAAGATCAAGACCCTTTTCTTTTGCATAGTCAGCCGCTTCATTATTGGTAATCCCACAGTCCACTGTAATCAAGAGATTGATTCCATCAGCAATGGCATTGTCAATGCTACTGGCGTGAAGGCCGTAGCCTTCAATAAAACGGCTAGGCTGAATAAGGGATACACGAAAACCTACCATATCAAAGAAGTGATAGAAGAGGGCACAACTCGTGGTTCCATCCACATCATAGTCACCATAGATTCCAATATGCTCTTGGTTATCCATTGCGGAGATGATTCGCTCCACGGCCTGATCCATACCTTGCATGGCCGTGAGGTCAGGCAGGGCGTTGAGGTCCCAAGAGAGGAATTCCATAATATCTTCATGGGACATATTGCGCTTTTCAAAGAGGCGTAAAATGACCGGATGAAGTTGAGTTTTTTGGGATTGAGAATTTTGGCTGCGTTGTGTTGTTGTCGTGGTCTCCATATAGCCATCCTACATGGTCCAAGAGACATCGAATACTGATACTTTTTATGACGCCTGTTGTAGACGTCATAACAGTCTGAATTTATATGATAGAAATTCTACTTAATTCACTTAGGTAGTGACTACCAAAGGACGGTGATGCCTTTGATAAGATCCTCTTCGTGCAAATCATCACTTGAAGAGAAAAGTTGGGCGAACTCTTCTGAGTTTTTCGCATGTACTTTTCCAAAGTAGTTGCTAGGGAGAAAAGACTTTTTACAAGTACCGCACTTTTTTTGTTCGGTATAGCTCTCTGCTATAGCGCCGCAGACATGGCATTTTTTAATGAGGATTTTTCCTGTTTTCTTATCTACTCTTGTAACCTTCATGAGATACCTTCCTTCCTTCATTCGATGGGTGTGGGTGTTCTCGAACCCTTTTTCTTTGCAACTTAGTGTTGCTTTAATTTCTATCGTCAGCTGACGGAAAATCCTTAGGAAAATATTGCCGATTTTTATTTATGACCGAGAGTTATCGTCGGTCTCTAGAAAGCAGTTGATCCTGGTCCTCGGTTACTATTCCCGAAGTTAAAGTTATTACTATAGGGATTAGAGCGATCAACATCATAGTATGAATTGGAAAGGCTTCCATCTTGATTGAATTGGGGGCTCCACATCTGATTGCCCTGGACTCCAACAGCGAGCTGGTTATAGAGGGCCATGCTGGCATAGTTTGAAAGTTGAGTAGAAGACATGTTGCCAAAGTTACTTCCCGAAATCCAGCGAGCATCGCCAAAGTATTGTCCTTGACGCTGTTGAGTTTGAGCACTCATAAGAGATTGGGACAGTAGTCTGTTGAGGTATATTTGTTGAAAGAGAAGCTGGGAGAGAACATCGTTGGAGAACGTGGTTGGGGCTTTGTTCTCTTTATCTTCTTTGTCCTCATCTTCAAGTTTGGCGATAATTTTACCAACCTTTTCTTTTTCTTTTTCGAGTTTTGTGATTTCGTTATCGAGGTCCTCTATCTTTTGTTTATTTTCACATAGTGTGAGGGCCTTATCTTCTTTGATTGCATCCTTGTTTTCTCCTTCTTTGTTTTCGACGGAGGAAATTTTACGATAAAGGGATGAAACAAGATGTTCTTTTTCTGATATAGCTTGTTGAGAAGGTCCAGCAATAAAGAGAGGGGAGATCATTGCTAGTCCACAAGCTGATAATATAATTTTTGATATCAGTTTATTGGTTTTCATCTTGCTTCATCCTTTATATAAAATCTAATTAAAGTGCTTGTGAGTTAGGAGTAATGCCCATTCCCAAATGAGTCGAAGTATTATTCGACTGAAGTGCATTACTTCTGGGAAAGCTTGGAATCATTTGTCCATTTTGATCAAGAGCAAATGGGTTTTGAAGTTGCTGTTGAACTTGTCCTCCAGGCATTCCGGGCAGGCCCTGTTGTAAACTAAAGTTTCCTGAACCAAGATTACTCATTGATGTCGGTACTGAGTATCCTTGATTATTGTAGTAAACAGGTGAGTAAGTGATATTAGTTCTACCACCGAGGGCACCCATTCCTGTATTTTGGCCTAATAAGCTTGTGAGCATCAGGAAGTTCATATCCATTCCACCCATTTGAGGTGAGCTATTGAGGAATGAAAGGTCTGGCCCACTATTTTGCTGTTGAGCAAATAGTCCTTGACCAAAGAACTGGGAAGGACTCATAAAGAGTGCAGGGTTAAGGTAACCGGCCATGAGCTGGTTGTCTTTTTCTTCCTTTTTCTTATCTTTATCATCCTCGTCCATTTCTTCGACGACTTTTTCTTTATCTTTTAATAGCTTTTCAAGCTTCTCAGTTAAGGAGTCGATCTTTTCATTTTGTGAACAGATTTTTGAGTTGAGGTCTCCAAGATTTCTCTCTTGCTCTACGGCCTTCTCTTGCATGGCCACTTCTAAGGCCTGATCTAGCTTCATTTCAAAATCAACGATATTGAATTCATCGACTATCTTTCTCGATGCTTGCAATGATTTGTTAACTTCGCTAAGTAGCTTGCTTCCTTCTTTTGCTTTGTCATTGAGTGTAATTTCGGGAGCATCAATTTCATCGGATTCTTGAAACTTCTCTTCTTCACCAATGAGTTGACTCTCTACTTCGGGGACTTCTTTGGGCTCAGGAGCAACATCTCTTTCGATCTTGGCAACAAAGAGCTCTGCTTTAGAGAGACGCTCTCTTAATTGATCGCGAATATCTTTAATATTTTTAATTTTTTCTTCTTTTGAATCCTTAATAAGCTCTTTTAAAGAAGAGTGCTTCAGTTCAGCAATTAAGTCCTCTTTTGACTGACTGAGCTTCTTGGTCATCTCATTTATTTTTTGAGCTTCTTCCTTAATATTATTCATATTAAGCTGATCGAGTTGTGAGGCGATACTGCGAGAAACTATGGCCCGCGATTTCATATGGGATAAGTGACTCTTATAGGCCACCCGGGAAGACCATCCTGTGCTTAAAAGAACTGCTGCTAAAACAAAGTATCTCGAACTCATATACAACCTCCAAATGTGTAAACAGGTTTATATATTCAATAAGAGTGCCAAGAATGGTGTTGGTTAAATGCCTGTAATGTAGATAAGTAGTTAAGAAGCTATGTCTAATCTTTAGACAATAGGCCGTCTAATATGCACAAATTATATAGAACTTACAGGAATGAGAGGAGAAGGCCCTCCATTTACATTCCCTTATCCTAAAGTTGAATAAAAATTGGTCAATTTTCAGATAGATCATACATTTTATAAAATAGAGTTCCTTATTATTGAGAGTTTAGTCATGTAATATTTGGCACCTAATTTGCTCTTTAAGGCCTACTACTAAAATGTATAAAGGAGTGAAGTGTTATGAAGAATACGCACCTGTTGAGTCTGGCCTGTATAATGTTGATAAGTTCCCCCGTGTTCGCGAAAGCTCCTTTATCGCTTTTTGTTGATGGAGAAAAGGCCGTTGAGGTCGATTTACAAGCACCAGCACTTCAGCTTGAAAGTAAAATGCTTCAAGTCGCTGGTGCCGAAAAGAAGATGATTTCTCATGATTCAATAGGTTCTGATCAGATCGCTACATTGATATCGTTTTTAAATAATAATAAACATCTGGTCGTAAAAGGTGAACATAAGGGAGAGATTGGAAAGCTTTATTTTAATCCCGACTTTGGCGGAAATCACTCTGGTAAGATCTTCTTCAGTAATGGTTCAGGTGCTGTTCGATTGCAACAGTCTTTCTACTATAGAGATAAGAATAATAAAACGGTTCATATTCCTTTTGAAGGAGCAGAGGCCGTTGTCCTTATAAAAGAAAACTTAGAAGGTGGGGAGACGCTTTCAGGAGATATTACATCAATCAATTCCTCCCTTATTAACTCAAAATCATATGAAGAAAAGGTTCCTTTGCTTAAGGATCTTAATGATGGAAGTTTTAAAGCTGTATCCGATATGAGTCCAGAGAAAAGAGATCAGTTTGTTGATCAAATTCTTGCTCCAAATGGAGTGTTAGATGTGTGGGAATCAGTCGCTGAAGCGGTTTACCCAGGAGAAAAGTTTAAAGAGCGCGATCAATTTGTCATTAAAGCAAAAGCTGATAAAGATATTGTTCAAAAAGTGATGCTTTCTCAAAAAAGTAAATCGAGCTTGGTTTTCTCTTCAAAAGATGGACAAAAATCATTTGATCTCGTCTATTCATTAAAGTCACCATTTGGGATTCCTAAGAATTATAAAATTAATATTGATTCAAATAGTGATGAAATTTTTCATGAAGTAGAGAATCTAGATAAGCACGTAGTGGTGAATATCTATAAAGGATCAATGTTTAAGATTAAAAAAACAAAGAAAAGATCTGAAGAGTCTTCTGTAGCTAAGAAGATGAAAATTAAGGAAGGCTTCTTTAGGCAAGTGGACTATGATATTGCTCTAATCAACCTCTCTAAGGTTGTAGAAGAATTTAAGGGCCACTTCAAGTGGAATGGATTTGATAATAAAGGATCAGATCTGGATGCAACAGTAAGATATAAAGGATCTAAACTTCTTGGAACCGACTTCTTACGTCAAAATGCAGCTTGGGTAGGTGCTCCTTATAATCAGTTTATCTTTGGGCGTGGTGGTGATGAACTTAATAACTTTCTCGAGGCCTTCGATGTTATTGGACATGAGTACTGTCACGCAGTAGTCGCTCATACTGCTGGGCTAAAAGGGGGAAGTGAGCCAGGCGCACTGAATGAGCACGTTTGTGATATTCTTGGAGTTGGTGTTGAAAGTACAATTACTGGAAAACCTTACGACTTTAGAATTGGTGAGCTTGTTGTTCAAAAAGGAGATAATGCCTTAAGAGATTTTTTAACTCCTGATCAATCTTCTTCAAGACAGGCAAGTTCTATGGCGGATGTGGAAAGTCGATTTGGGATATTCTGTATTCCAAGTCAAAATAATGATGAGTGTGGGGTTCACTACTCAAATGGTGTTCCTAATAATGCAATTGGAAAAAGCATCAGGGCCATAGGATGGAGACGTATGAAAAATGTCGTATTTGATACGGTAACAAAGAGACTTCGTTCTACCTCTGATTTTTCTGACTACAAGAGACAAATTCTGGCCAGTTGTAAGGATCAAGGAAATATTTCTGCTGCTGAATGTAAGAAGGTTGCAGGTTTTTTTAATGAAGTAGGGGTTAAATAGTAGGCTCCAAATGAGAAACTTCTATTCCCGACTTATAACCAGGCAAATGTGATGCACTGGAATCATGGGCCATCTCGATGGCCCTTTTTAAATTTTTCGTTAGTTCTTTTTCACTCCCATCCTTTAAATTGATACGAGTGCGAAAATAATTGGCCCAGAGAAATTCTAAGAAATTTACATCTACTTTGTCGTAGCCTCCTTCCTCTCGTACCATCCAAGAAAGTGAGCGGTAGGGATCATCCGAGAGTTCCCAGATTTGCTGAGGCAAACTAAATGGATCTTGAGGGCCTTGGCCATTTTCATAGAGATAGAGACCATTAATTTGATCAAGATAGTCAAAGAACTCACGCATCGTTAAATGTTGAAGGTCTTTGATTACATCAATAGGAAATTCATTGATAGGCAGTGATGCTTCATATAGAGCACGAGATGTGTGGTGGCGATCAACTATATAGTAGCGTCCATTTTGGGCAAGATAGGCCGGGGCTACTTTTTTCAAAAGGTATTTTCGAAGCTTTCCTTCATCCTTTAATTCTTTTTCGAACTTTTCAATCATCTTTGCGCGTTTATCTAACATGGCATAATGACCGATATTAAATTGAGTTGGGGCCAATTGACTAAGTTCAACCCATTTGACTTCTGCGTGAAGGGAAAGAGTTGAGAGGATGAGGGCAATTAAAATAAAATAACTTTTCATTCCTTCATGATAGAAGATGAAAAGTTAAGTTTAAAGATAGAATTGTATTAGGAATGAGTTAAATTGATTGTTGAGAAGACGCTTTACTTTTCTTTTTTTGATAGGCCATCTCTTCTTTTTCCTTAAGAATTTCTACCGTTTTTAAAACACTTTGAATGGATTTTTGGGATATTATAGATTTGAGCTTTGAGTCATTTGATGGGGTGTCGAGCTTAAGCTCTCTTGCTTGATTCGGTGCGTCCGCAAAGGATGTTACAGAAATAAGAAAAAAGAGGAATGCAAAAATAATTTTCATTAAATTTATACCAAAGTTTTAAAAATGAAGGATAACAGATAATAGATAGCTGAAATAACTCAAAATGACAAGTTGAGTTGTTCGACAATTAAGGCTTGAGAGGGAAGTGCTTTTTTACTTTGTCTAAAATTTTACCCTGATTATCAAAGTCAATAATATATTCATTGGCCCCCTCTTGAATGGCCAAAAGGATTTCTTCGGGATCATGACCCTTACTTAATAAAAGGATCGGGAAGCGTTCTTTATCTTTTTCAATATTTCGAGTTAATAACATAATTTCTCGGCCCGGCATATCTTCCGAATTTTCAACTATTATAAGTCCACTATAGGATTTGAGCTTGTAGTCGATGGCCTGTTCGAGTAAATGAACGACATGAAGCCCTGAAGAACTAAGCTCTGTCGTATAGCCCATGAGACGCAATTTTGTAGCAAGATTTGATCTGCGTTGGATATTTTGATCTACAATGAGGACAATGTCTGTTTTTACTGCAGGTTTATTCATAGTCCAATAGAGTAAATTAATTTGTTAGGACCAACAATATAAATTTGTTAGAGGTTAGGGAATTTAAGTTCGATCGTGAATCTAGGGGCCACTACTAAAAGTGACCCCTAGATCAATTATTGAATATTAGATTGTTGGTGTGGTCGTTCCTCTTTTACTTTATTGAGATGAAGTCCTCTCGCGAAATTGTTGATGAGATTTGCCCCATATTGGAACTTAGAACTATCTTTTGCACTTTCACCCTTAATAATCTTAAGTTCATAATCTACTGGAACAAGAATTTCATCTACGCCAATAGTCACTTCCGCAGAATTTATGGGAATCCATTTACCAGCACCAAGAGATATAAAGTTTATGTCGAAGGTTTGGGTATCGATATCAATATCCTGAAGGCGACCGAGATGCTTACCATTCAAACTTGTAATTCTAGTGCCCCTTAAGTCATGTAAGGATCTATGTTTAAGAGGATTGATATTCGTCATTTTTCGAGCATTTTTCTTTTCATTAATAAAGACAGTATCTTCCCCAACGGAAGAAATGTCTTTAACAAGAACGACAAACTTGTCTCCCCACATCACTTTTCTTAATTCCATTGCAGCGACTTTATTCTTAGTTAGGTCTATATATAAATTAGAAATATAACCTAAGAAAAGACCTTCTTTTTCAGTAATTGCCATATGGCCTTCAATAGAGTTGCACCACTCGAGTTTAGCACTTTCCTTTTTTGCCTTGGTCTTTGGGGCGACAATATTATCAGTTACCACTTTCTTTACTGGTTTTTGGGGTGTTTTTGGTGTCGTTACCATTTTGCTACTCCTTTCAGTTTGGGAAGAGAAGTCACGACAATCGCTGAGGTCGCTTCTCGCATGTTGAACCAAATAAATAGTTCTTTTGGTCTTAGCCATTTTTCTATGAACTTTTGTTGTGCAGGCATAATTCCTCCTTAAATCGAAACTGCTTTTGCGCTACTTTCTGATTGGTACATTTGTGAATCAAACCATTTATTGGCCAGATATATAACTTTATCCAAGGCACCACGCTCTTCGAAGAGGTGTGTCGCTCCTGGTATAACTTCAAGTTTACTATTCTCAAGGTGAAGTAGCGCCTTCTGATTGAGTTTTAGAACACCGGGATCCTTTTCACCTACAACGAGTAGGGTAGGGCAACGAACATCATGTAAAACGCCATAGGCCAGGTCTGGGCGACCTCCTCGTGAAACAACAGTATAAATACTCCTATCTTTAGAAGCGGCAAAAAGTGCTGCTGCAGCACCGGTGCTCGCACCAAAATAAGCAATGGGGAGATCTTTAAACATACTTCTCTTTTTTAGCCATTGGGTGGCCATCATAAGTCGATTTCCTAAGAGTTCAATGTCAAAAATATTGAGCGGGTTTCTCTCCTCTTGAACGGTTAATAAATCAAAGAGAAGTGTTGAATATCCCTTTTGGTTAAGCGCCTTGGCAACATAGCGGTTACGAGGACTTTTTCTACTGCTTCCACTACCATGAGCAAAAATAACAATACCTTTTGGGTGTTCAGATAAGGAAATATCTCCAAACAAATCAACTTTGTTAGATGAAATATTGACTTCAATTTCCTTTCTCTTGTAGACCATGGTTATAAAACCTCTTATATAAATTAAACTACTGAAGGAGTACTCCACCTTCATTTTCATAACGTTGAATATCGATACTCTTCTCGCTTACTGAGGATTTCTTACGATAGGCTTCTGCTTTATTTAAATAGGCAATAACCTCTTTGACTTGGACTTTATCAAAGTCACGATACTGGCTCCCGACGGCATAAAAATGATAAGGGGTATCGATAGCGTAAAACTCATCAACTAAAGACGAAATCTCTCTTCTTGAAGCGTAAGAGCAAACGGGAACCATAGCGATAATCTTATGGGCTTCGTGTTCCCTTAAAAACTTGATCGCTGCTTTGATGGTCGCTCCTGTTGCAATGCCGTCATCAACTAAGAGAATATTTCTGCCCTGGTAGTTGTCCGGCACTCTTCCTTGTCTGAGCTCTTGTCCCTGTTTTTGGGCAGAGATTTGGGCTTTGATAACAAGCTTACCGATGGTGCTCTCATCTATACGATTATGCCTAATAATATCGTGATTAAAGCAAAGACCACCCTCTTCTGTTACGGCACCTATAGCAAGCTCAGGATTATCTGGAACACCAATCTTCTTTACTGAGAGCGTTTCCAGAGGAACATTGAGCTCTTTTGCTAATTGATAGGCCACGGGAATACCTCCTCTGGGGAGACCGATGACTAAGAGGTTATCAATGGAATGAAGTTTATCTTTAAATTTTTGAACGAGTAGCTTTCCAGCATGCTCTCTATTTTTAAACATGATTCACTCCTTAAATCACCTGATGGGGAGGGGCAGCCTATCCCCATCTCGTTATTATCTTGATCCTCTCCTGAATTACATGATCGTATTTACAGGTGCTCTAATTTGATTTCTTTGTTTCACCGATTTTGAAAAGTTACTTTCATTTTCACTAGCGAAAGTGAATGTTTGAGAGAGATCACTAAGTTCACTTCCAAGTAGCTGAATGAGGTCATCCGAAGCAATAATACCTACAAGCTGATCATTCTTATTTACAACAGGAATTCTTCTGATCCCATTTGCTTTCATCTTATCAATCGTTTCATAAATTCCATCCTCAGGAGAACAAAGAACTACATTGGAAGTCATTACACTTCTTACACTCATTTCAGGATCAAATTTCCCGTCTTGAGCGAGTGATAGTGCTATATCTCTATCGGTTATAATTCCAATGGGAGTATTTTTTCCACCATTCCTTTCATCAACAACGACGACGGCTCCTACATGATGATCTTGCATCAATTTAGCTGCATTTCTCACACTTCTCTTAGCTTCAATAGCGGTTACATCCTTTTGAATAATGTCTCTAATTGCCATGAGTAACTCCTATGTTGATTACCTAGGGAGATCCTAAGTCTATTATCTTTATAACTTAAAACATGCGTATGTTCGTTGAATGGATATCAACTCAAATGATGATTAATTTCAATATTCTTTGTTTTTCTTACACTTAGACCTAGAAAGTGGATATCAAGGGCAAGTTCAAGTACTTCTGAGATATGCTCAATAGGATAGAACTCTAATTCCCCTTTTATTTCTTCAGGAACTTCGGCCAAGTCGCGCTTATTTTGTTTGGGGAAAATGATTTTTTTTACTTTCAATCGATGAGCTGCAATGATCTTTTCTTTTAATCCGCCTATAGGGAGAACACTCCCACTTAAGGTGAGTTCACCGGTCATACCAATATCTTGTGAGACTTCTTTTTCTGCGAT